>JBGPOI010000137.1:0-10370 GCA_041487975.1 Binatia bacterium
CTGGCAACACTACGCAATGCTGACGCTGGTGACTCGCCACATGCATTTCCCCCAGGTGCGTGATCTGACCCGTGAACTCGAACGACGCTTCCCTTTTCTCAGCGGCATCGTCCAGAACATTCATGACAAGCCGGGTAACGTGATTTGGGGAGAGCGGTTCTATCCCTTACGCGGACGCGACACTCTGCTGGAGCGGATCGGTCCTTTCCAGCTCTGTATTCCGGTGAATGCGTTTTCCCAGGCAAACCCGCCGGTGGCACGCAAGCTCTATGAGACCGTGATCAATTGGGCTGGATTGAATGGAGAGGAGATCGCGCTGGACTTATACTGCGGCATCGGACCGATTGCGCTCTACCTGGCGTCGAGAGCCAAGCTAGTGATCGGGATCGACGACAATGTCGGTGCGGTCAATGTGGCCAAGGAAAACGCCCGCCGCAACGGGTACCACAACTGCCGCTTCTTTACCGGTGACGCCGCGGAGAAGCTCAGAGAGACCGCGATAACCCTGGCGCGGATCGATTTGATCGTCGTCAATCCGCCGCGAAAGGGTCTCAGCCCAGAAGCGTTTGCGGCCCTGGCCGCGGTCACAGTACCCAGGCTGATTTATGTGTCTTGTGACCCGCTGACCCTGGCCAGGGACCTCGACCATTTATGCCATGCCGGGTATGCGGCCCTGCGAGTACAACCTCTTGATATGTTTCCTCAGACTGACCAAGTAGAAACCGTAGCGCTCCTGGAGTACAGACAAGAAGCGATGGAGGTTGCCAGACCAGGGAACGCTGTGGGAACCCCGGAAGATCTTGGTACGTTCTAAATCGAACCACAGAACATTGGGACACAATCGTGGTAGCGTGCGCTGCGCGCACGTCTGCAGCGCCGCCGGTTTCTCTTCGTGCGCATGGCGCACGCTACTGAGTTCAGGCAAGCACGTGTACGAATTTCCAGTGGTCTAATTTAGGTCTGTCACAATGACTTTCTCCTCACCCTCTCCATTCCCCACTCCACTCTGGTTGCAAGCGGAAGGCTGGGATCGGTTCCCAGGATTAGTGCATGGCTTCTCAGGCCGTTTGCCAGAGAACCCTACGGCACTGTCTCGACCATGCGGAGAAAACTTGACCTTGCGTACCCTTCGGCAGGTGCACGGCGACGAGATCGTCGTGATAGATCAGCACAGTAGAGTCGGGAACGAGCGACCAGAAGCAGATGGAATGATCACTGCCGATACTGGTCTGCTGCTGGGTATTGCCAGCGCGGATTGTGTTCCCGTGCTGATCGTTGCACCCCGGCAGCGTCTCGTGGCCGCACTGCACGCCGGCTGGCGTGGTACGTTGAAAGGGATTAGCACACGCGCGGTGGAACTGTTCGCGGCGGACTGGAGCATAGACCCGGCAAGCCTGTGGGTAGCGCTGGGGCCAGCGATAGGCGGATGCTGCTACCAAGTTGGCGTCGAGATCGGCGAAGCCTTGTTGCAGCGTTGGGGCACGCGCAGTCCGGCAGCCTGGCGACCTCTAGGCGAGAAGGGATTTCTCGACCTCCGCGAGATCAATCTCACTCAGTTCGAGTGTGCCGGGGTGCCACGCGCACAGGTGCAATTGGTCGGCCTATGCACTTTTTGTGATTTTCCGCGCTTCGCTTCCTACCGACGGGAAGGATCAGGCGCAAGTCGCCAGCTCAGTGTGATTGGCTGGCAGGCGAAACCTCGGAGCCTGCGGTAGGTAACACGATGCGGGTTGCGGTTATTGGTGCAGGCGGTTGGGGTACTGCTTTGGCCTCGCTGTTGGTCACAGGTGGACACCAGGCGTGCTTGTGGGTCCGCAGATCTGCTTTGTACGAACAACTGCGACACAAAAAAGAAAACCCCTTGTACCTCCCAGGGGTATCTCTGCCCGCGGCGCTCTCGTACACGACCTCTCTAGCTGAGGCAGCCACAGAAGCAGAACTTCTCGTCCTGGCTGTTCCCTCGCATGCCATGCGAGAAGTGATCACCGCTTTCAAGCCGCATCTGGAAAGGACGGCGTTACTCATTAGCGTGAGCAAAGGCATCGAAGAAAAGACTTTGCAGACCATGAGCGCCGTGCTCACTGAGGTGCTCGGAGAGTCCCAGGGAGAGAGGCTGGCCGTATTGTCCGGGCCGAGTTTCGCTGTGGAAGTCGCGCGTGGTTTGCCTACAGCCGTAACTGTGGCTGCCCATGTTGCACACGTAGCGGCCACTCTCCAGCGCGTTTTTGCTTCTTCCAAGTTTCGCGTCTATACGACCGCCGATGTCGTCGGCGTCGAGGTCGGTGGAGCAGTGAAAAACGTGATCGCCATAGCCGCTGGAGTGAGTGATGGACTCGGATACGGACAGAGCGCAAGGGCGGCGCTGATCACTCGCGGGCTCGCGGAAATCGTCCGGCTGGCAGTCCGCCTGGGGGCGGCGCCGCAGACGCTCTCAGGGCTCGCGGGAATGGGCGACTTGGTATTGACTTGTACGAGCAACCTGAGCCGCAACCACGGGGTTGGAGTCCGACTGGGAAGGGGAGAAGATATCGTATCAGTACTCCAGGGAATGACGATGGTCGCTGAAGGAGTTCGTACTTGCCGGTCTGTCCTTTCGTTATCCCAGCGCTTGGAGGTGGAAATGCCCATTGTCGAGCAAGTGTATGCGCTGCTGTATACTGGCAAACCACCCCACCAAGTGGTCGCCGATCTCCTCGCGCGCGAGGTGAAACCTGAGTTTCCCGGCTAGGGAAAATTGACATCCCCACGCTGGTGTGGTGAGATACGATCTTCTCCAGGTTTTATAAATTGAAAGTAACCCGTACGGATGGATCCCAATGAAAAGAACCTATCAACCAAGCAACCTGCGACGCAAACGCACGCACGGATTTCTCACCCGGATGAGCACGGCGGCCGGTCGCGCCGTCCTCAAACGGCGCCGCGCCAAAGGCCGCAAACGTTTGACCGTTTCGATTCCACCCAAGCAAGCGCACCGCTGAATCCCAAGGGGCAACGCTATGCGTTCCCCAAGTCCGCGCGTTTGCTGATACGTCGGGAGTTTCTCGCTCTGCAACAACGTGGGAAACGGCGACACACTCCCCATTTCGTGGTGGTGAGCACTCCCGTGCAAGGAAGGCGGTCCCGACTCGGTATTACAGTCACACGCCGCTTTGGCAAAGCGGTCGTGCGCAATCGTATGAAAAGAATACTGCGAGAGTTCTTTCGCGCACACCAGGCATATATAACCCCGGTCCAGAATATTCTGATTATTCCCAAAATAGGCGCAGATGCTCTTGAGTCTATCCAGGTGGCCGCGGAGTTGGAGAGGGCCCTCTTCATTGCTGGAAAAGGGACGTAAACCTCTTCTCTCTTGCTCTTCCCCTTGCCCAAAAGATTTTTCCAACCTGGGGACGCGTATCTTGAGAGGCACCATTCTCTGCTATCAGTGGGTGCTATCGCCATTGCTTGGACGGACCTGCCGCTTTTACCCAAGCTGCTCCTCGTATGCCTTAGCGGCCGTGGGGAAGTATGGTGCGCTCAGAGGCGTAGGGTTAGCCTTTTTACGCTTGGCCAAGTGTCATCCCTGGCATCCAGGTGGATTTGACCCTCTCCGTTAGTTCATTACGTCACACCGTCAATCAACAACATGGATAAAAGAAGTCTGCTCGCTATCGTTCTCTCTGTCTTTATTTTGGTTGTCTATCAGGGGATTCTTTCCTACCTCTATCCTCCTACGCAAAAGACTGTACCGACACAGCCAGCTGAACCCATTACTGCAGCCGCTCCCTCTGCACCTCAATCGCCGCAGAAAAAAGCAAATCAGACAGAACTGACTTCACCTTCCGGTGTACAAGGCCCTGCCCCAGCAGCACATGAAATCACGGTCGACAATGAAGTCTATACGGCGATATTCACCTCTCTTGGTGGGCGGCTCAAGAGCTTGCGTCTGAAACGTTATCCGGGGGATGCGGGACGAGAGAGTCCCCCCCTGGAGATGGTGAAAGAAGGCCCTGCCGGAGAACTTCCCTTAGTCTTTCAGCTCGAAGGGAAGGACTCGACAGTGAGCGATGAAGCTGTTCCCTATGAGCTGAGCAAGGGCAACATCCAACTCCAGGGTAACGAACAGGATTCCGTGGAGTTCAGAGGAAAAACTCCTAATGGCACCTCCATTACAAAAACGTTCTCCTTCTCCGGACAAACGTATGGGATGACCCTCACCATCAAGGCTGAAGGTGCGCCAGAGAACGTTTCTTTCGTTTCCTTGATGTGGTCACATGCACTTGAACACTACGCAAAATCTTCGTATCAGGTGCACGGCCCAGTGGCCCTTGTCGAACGGAAGTTTGTCTATCAAGCAGCTGCGAGTATAGAAGGGAAAGAGCAGATGCTCGGCCCAGATCATATACGATGGGGAGGCTACGCAGACACTTATTTCCTGGCAGTGATGATCCCGCCGGAAGGGGATATGCATCGTCTTTCCCTGAGCGCTACCGCTGGAACAGTAGAAACTAAGCTCATCAGCCCCTGGAAAAGTGAGCCGGTGACCTATACACTTTACATTGGTCCTAAAGATTTCGAGGCGCTTAATGCGGTGAGTCCCGCCTTGGACCGTGCGATTGATTTTGGCTGGTTCCACTTCATTGCTAGGCCATTAGTATGGTTGCTCAATTTTTCTCATTCGCTCACTGGGAACTATGGAATTGATATCATCTTGCTCACGGTTTTGGTTAAGCTCGGCTTTTTTCCTCTGAGCAACAAGAGCTTCAAATCTATGGCAAAAATGCGTGAGCTGCAGCCGCAAATGGAACGCTTGCGCGAACAGTACAAAGAGGACCGGGAGAAGCTCAATCAAGAAACGATGGAACTGTACCGCCGTTACAAGATTAATCCTTTGGGCGGTTGCCTCCCTATGGTCGTGCAAATGCCGGTTTTTATTGGTCTCTACCAAGCGCTCGGTCACGCGATCGAGCTGCGCCAAGCGCCTTTTTTTGGTTGGATTCAAGACTTGTCGCAGCCAGACCGGCTCGGTGGCTTAGATCTCAGGTTTATTGAACCACCCGGCATTCCTGTACTGACCCTGCTAATGGGCGGCACCATGCTCTTACAACAGGCAATGACGCCGACAAGCGGAGACCCGACTCAGCAGAAAATGATGATGTTCATGCCGCTGATCTTCACCGTTATGTTTGTTAATTTTCCCGCAGGATTGGTCCTGTATTGGCTGGTCAATAACGTGCTCAGCATTGTTCAGCAGTATGCGTACAACAAGGGGCTGGTGTAACCACAGGCAGAAGAGAGAGGAACGTGATGAGTTCTGTAGAAGCCGAAGGACGGACCCTTGAAGAAGCGGTCGCCGAGGCACTCAAACAATTACGAGTAGAGAGAGAACAGGCCGAGATCGAGGTTTTGTCCCAGGCCACCAAAGGGTTTCTTGGCATTGGCGGGAAGAAAGCACGTGTACGGGCCACGCTTCGCGTTCCTTTGTCAACGCGGCTGATCGAGCCGGACACCGAGCCGATACGACAACGAGAAGGAATGAGGAGTACCAACGTTCCCCTAACAACTGCTATTGAAGAGGATGAAGCTGCTTTACCTCCCAAAGAGATGGGAGAAAAAGCCAGTACTGTGCTCAAAGAGGTTATTCGTCTCATGGGCATAGAAGCGGCCCTCTCTTTCGAGGTTCACGATGGAGAAGCTCTGCTCACCATCACCGGTGGGCCGGCAAACGTACTGATCGGCCACAGAGGACAAACTCTCGATGCCCTTGAATATCTGCTAAATCGCATGATTACCCGAAGCGAAGAAGGCGAAACGCACTTTGTGCTCGATGCCGAAGGCTATCGAGAACGTCGGCGTAAAAGCCTGGAAAGCCTGGCTCTGCGTTTGGGAGAAAGAGTAAAACGTCGGCGTAAAATTGTCATCCTCAGTCCTCTGAGCCCACGTGAAAGAAGGATCATCCATCTCGCTTTGCAAGGTGATCCGTTGGTGACCACTAGAAGCATGGGGAGAGGGTATTTTCGTCGTCTCTCTATCCTGCCGGAAGAAGGACAACGGCGGGAAAGGGGAAAGAGCCCTCAACGTATGCAATCCGCTGAGTAGAAAATCACTAAGCCTTCAGTTAGCATTGAACGATCTGCAATAAGAACCAAGATACGCTTTTCAGCAAAAGATCGCAGTCTGATTGTTTTCAGCTAATTGCTGCAGATGAGCTGTGTACGAGCATGACACCATTGCCGCCATTGCTACTCCCCCTGGACAGGGAGGAGTGGCGATCATCAGAGTAAGTGGGCCGCAAGCGGAAACGGTCGCGCGCAAAGTCTTTTTGCTTGCCCAGCCCCCAGAACGCCTTCTTTCTCACCGTTTTTATTTTGGCCGCATCATTGATCCTTCGACGAGTCGTCCTCTTGACCAAGGGCTACTCGTTCTCATGCGCGCACCGCGCAGTTACACCGGCGAAGACGTAGCGGAGATCCACTGTCACGGCGGTACCCTGCTATCCCGCCGTATCCTCGCCGCAGTCTTGGAGCAGGGAGCACGCTTGGCTTCACCTGGCGAGTTTACCAAGCGCGCATTCTTGAACGGCCGTATCGATCTCTCCCAGGCTGAAGCAGTCCTTGACTTGATACAGGCCAAAAGCAACCAGGGATTAGCTCTGGCCTGGGAGCAACTGTCTGGGCGCCTCTCCAATGCCTGCGCTGCTCTGCGAGAAAGACTCATCGGTCTGACCGCTTATGTTGAGGCCTTCCTCGACTTTCCCGAGGAAGACCTTCCTGAGCGAGCACAAGCTGAATTAGAACATGATATTGAAATCCTGATCGCAGATGTGGCCTCTCTGGGTGCCACCTTTTCTCAAGGGAAGGTCTATCGCGAGGGTATACGTACAGCAATCATTGGCAAGCCAAATGTCGGCAAATCCAGCTTGCTCAACTTACTGGCCGGCGGTGAACGGGCGATTGTGACTGCCGTACCAGGAACCACCCGTGATGTACTCGAAGAGACCGTCATTATGGGTGGAGTTCCCCTGGTGGTATGGGACACTGCTGGATTATGTCAGACCACGGATGAAGTGGAACGTATTGGCGTCGAACGTGCGAGAGCAGGACTGAGGGAAGCAGAGTTAGTGTTGGCAGTGTTCGACGCGTCTCAGCCTCTCGATAATGAGGATGAGGCCGTTTGTGCCGAGATTGCCGACAAAAAGGTAATTCCGGTTCTCAACAAGATCGACCTCCCTATGGCGGTGAATCCACTAGATCTAGAGACCCGCCTTCATGCCGGTCCATCAGTCAGCCTATCGGCAAAGTGCGGTACAGGTCTGGAGCATCTGGTGGAGAGAATTCAACAAATCGCGCTAGGAACGGATTCTGCCCACGGACAAGAACAGACAGGAGGAGTCATAGTTTCCCGCGTGCGTCACCGTGATGCCTTGGTCAAAACAGAGCAAAGCCTCAGACAAACGCGTGCGTCCTTGCAGGAAGGTATGCCGCTCGATTTGGTCGTAGTTGACCTGCGTGCTGCACTCGATCATCTTGGCGAGATCACCGGTTATGTTAGTACAGAAGATATACTCGATCGAATTTTTCTCGATTTTTGCATCGGTAAATAGGTGAACAATATGGTCTACGATGTAATCGTCGTCGGCGCCGGTCATGCTGGCATTGAAGCAGCTCTGGCTGCAGCGCGGATGAGCTGTAAGACTCTCATGTTGACGATGAACCTCGACCATATCGGTCAGATGTCTTGTAACCCAGCTATTGGCGGCATTGGCAAAAGCCACCTCGTACGCGAGATCGACGCTCTGGGAGGGGAGATGGCGAAGGCGATCGACGAGACCGGCATCCAGTTTCGCGTGCTTAACACGCGGAAAGGGCCGGCGGTGCGTGCTACTCGAGCACAAGCCGACAAAGCACTCTATCGTCAGCGTATGAAAAGGATAGTGGAAACCACCGAGAACCTGACCTTACGTCAGGGATGTGTTGAACGGCTGCTGGTAGAAAAAGGAGAAGTCCAAGGAGTAGAAACCGAGATTGGAGAATCCTTCCTAGGAAAGAAAGTAATCCTGACTACTGGCACCTTTCTCAAAGGTCTCGTGCATATCGGTCTCAAGAACTATTCGGCAGGCCGGGCGGGAGATTTTTCTGCTGAAGGCCTGAGTGGACACCTCAGTGAACTAGGTTTTCGCATAGGGCGGCTCAAAACCGGGACCTGCCCCAGGCTAGACGGCCGGACCATCGACTACCGCGTCTTAGAACCGCAGTATGGCGACGAACCACCACCGCCGCTCTCTTTCTCGACCGAGCGCATTACCCAGAGTCAAATACCCTGCCACTTGACCCATACCAACGTGCAGACCCATGCGGCGATCTTGGCTAACTTGAATCGTTCTCCCATGTACTCCGGTGTCATCCAGGGTCGGGGACCCCGCTATTGCCCCTCTATTGAAGACAAGATCGTACGGTTCAGAGATAAATCCCGACATCAGATCTTCCTCGAGCCCGAGGGAAGGGACACCGTAGAAGTCTACCCCAACGGCCTTTCGACCAGTCTGCCATTGGATGTACAGTTGCAAATGGTTCGTTCGATCAAGGGTCTGGAGCAGGCTGAGATCATGCGCCCCGGCTATGCCATAGAATACGACTATGCGGACCCAACTCAACTTTTCCCCAGCCTAGAAACCAAGCTGGTCCGGGGCTTGTACCACGCCGGACAACTCAACGGCACTACAGGGTACGAGGAAGCTGCCGCGCAAGGCTTGATGGCCGCTATCAGCGCAGGCTTGAGCCTGCGAGGGGAAGAGCCGCTTATTTTCACTCGCGACCAAGCCTATATCGGGGTCTTAATAGACGATCTTGTGACTAAAGGGGTAGGAGGAGAGCCCTACCGCATGTTTACCTCGCGAGCGGAACACCGCCTACTTCTGCGCGAGGACAACGCCGACCTACGTATGCACGAGTTTGGCTACCGTATTGGTCTAGTCAAAGCAACCGACCATCGACGCACAGCCGAGAAAAAGGCGGCGATCGAAAATGAGATTCGGCGCCAGGAACAAACAATGATGGCGCCAAGCATACAACTCAACGCTACCTTGGCCTCTCTTGGCAGCGCGCCGAGCAAAACCCCCACCTCCCTGGCCCAGTTGCTGCGCAGGCCAGAGTTGTCCTTTTCTGCACTACAAGCTCTCAGTCCATCCCCTGATCCGGTGTCGCGAGAAGTCGCCGCCGAGGTGGAAATCGCCCTCAAATATTCAGGGTACATTCGCCGCCAAGAAGAAGGAGTGGAGCGGCTTCGTTCCCTGGAAGAAGCGCGTATTCCTAAGAGCCTGGATTATGAAGCAGTCAACGGCCTGTCGAAAGAAGTGCGCGAGAAACTTATGGCTTTGCGACCACTTTCTCTCGGGCAAGCTGCCCGTATTCCCGGAGTCACTCCGGCCGCTCTGTCTCTGCTGGCGATCCACCTCAAACGCGCTGGCGCGGCTTGAGCGCATGCTCAACCAGTCTCAAACTCGTCTTCTTACTCAAGGGGCCAGGCATCTTGGCCTAGAATTGTCTGATGACCACTTGGCCCGCTTTTCTCTCTATTTGGAAGAAATCGCCCGCTGGTCGAGAGTCACAAACCTCATCTCTCAGACTGACCCTGAAGTCATAATCCGCAAACATATCCTCGATTCCCTGGCGATTACTCCTTTCATTCCTACGGATGCTCGCCTCCTTGACCTTGGCAGCGGAGCCGGGTTCCCAGGGCTCGTGCTGGCTCTTGTACAATCGTCTCGCAAAGTCGTCCTGATCGAAGCGCGCCGCAAACGGGTGAGTTTTCTCAAGGAAACGGCGCGAAGGATTAACGCTATGAATGTCAGGGTGTACGAGGGAAGGGCAGAGGCCTTAGCCAAAGAAGACTCTCTGCAAAACTCCTTTGCCGCGGTTACCACGCGGGCGACCTGGAGCCTCAAAGAGTTCCTGTTGCTTGCCAGCCCATTTGTCGCCGATGGCGGAATCGCCGTGGCCATGAAAGGACCGCAGGGAAAGAAAGAACTGAGCGATCTAGGCAATTCCCTGCCGACCGTCGGTTTTTGCCTGAAAAAAGCCCATGATTACGACTTACCTTTCGGAGAAGAGCGTAGACAAGCGCTAATTTTTGCCAAGTCATGTTTCACGTGATACATGACGGTGAAACAAGACCCGCTCCTGTTTCGAGGAAATACGAGGTTTCACGTGATACATGACGGTGAAACAACTTCTGGCACTCATTTTCTAGACGGTTTAGCAAAGATTGAAGAAAATAGGTCTGAGGGAATCTCCTCTTTTGCTGCTGGCTTCGTCCTTGGCCTTCTCGTTGGTGAAGGACATTTTGGCGGCGATGGAAAGCAACCTCAGGTGACTCTAAGAATGCATGTTCGA
>JBGPOI010000138.1:0-10261 GCA_041487975.1 Binatia bacterium
ATCTTGAGGGCGGCGATATGGTTACGCACGGTTCCCCCTGTGGGGATGCAGTGAGAGGGATCGGTTGCGTCTATACAGGTGAAATCGCCCCCGATATACATCGTGCTGCCTGATATGACCATGGTGCGGACGGGACCGCTAACGTTGGGATTCCAGTTCGGGTCGACCGTTTTGTCGGACTTGATGTGGGCAAGTCGATTCCGCGTCACGCCGCCAACGTCGGTGAACTCCCCGGCGATATACCAACCCCCCGAACCGTCCGGCAGCACTATGTGGACAGTGCTGTTGACCCTAGGAAAGGTGGGGTCCTCTGCCCCAGTGTGGGTCGGATCAGCATCAAGTGCGACCCCGAATCCCGTATAGGGCCGCACTTTGGTAAAGGCTCCGCCGATGTAGAGGATCCCGCCGGCTCTCACCATGGCATTCACCTGGCCATTGGTGACGAAGAAGCCGCTCAGCGGGTCGCTAATTGGTGCGGCGTGAGCCACCGAAGCCCAGGCCGGGGACAGGAGACAAAGGGTCAAAAAGAATTTGCGGAGTGTAGACACCATCATGAACCTCACCATTAGTGCTATTTTGCGGTCCGAACACCTGTCACACGGATAGCGGTCCCGCCGTTTTCCGGGCGACCGGCAACACCTGTGTGGGCCTGTGTGTGCGGGGGCTATGCTACAAGACGCCAGAGAGCGCCGCAAGAGAGGGAGGCGAGTGAGAAAGTGAGAACAGGAAAGGAGTTTTTGCAGTACGCACGCCATACTTGCGCCTTGGTCGCCCGCAGCCACGCTTCCGTACGCCAGATCGAAGCTCCTCGGCTGCCTACTTCTGCCCCAAATCTTCGCGCAGTGGTTGGAGGCTATCGCGCATCTGGATGCCGCGCTCATCGAACGTCTTTTTGATCCGTCGCCGCAGTTCGCGACTGACCTGCCACTGCTTGCCGGGAGCCGTCTTGATGCGCAACGTGAGTTTCACCTGCGTGTCCGCGAAATCCTCGATACCGACGACCTGCAGATCTTCGAGCAGATCCGGAGCGAATTGAGGATCTCGACGCAGATCCGCTCCCACTTGTGTCAGCACGGCGACGGCTTCGTCCACCTCGATACGATAGCTGACTCCGATATGCAACACCGCGTAGTAAAAGTCCTTGGTCAGGTTTGTCACCGCGGCAATAGTGCCATTGGGGATCATGTGTACACTGCCGTCGAAGTCTCGCAAGGTGAGGACGCGTAGACTCAGCCTTTCGACCAGCCCGCTCTTGTCTCCCACCTTGACCACGTCGCCAACACGGATTTGATCCTCCAGCAGGAGAAAGAAGCCGGTAATGACATCACGAAGCAAATTCTGCGCACCAAAGCCGACCGCCAGCCCACCGATGCCGGCCGCCGTCAGGAGCGGAGCGATATTGATCCCTACCTCTTCTAGCAAGAGTATGGCAGTGAGGGCGAAGAGGACCGTGGTGGCAACCGCCCGGGCGATGTGACTCAAGGTCTGGGCACGCTTCTGGCGCTCCATGGAGTCGGTGAAGTCCCGCAACATGCGGTTGAACTTGTCGGTCAGCAATCGGATCGCGCGCAACAGTAGATAGGCGACCACCAGCAGGAAGACCAGACGGATCCCTGAGGTCAAGAGCCAGGTCAACACGAGATCTAGTTTGGCGGTGAAGATGGAGCGGGTATTCATTGGGGATTAAGGCTTGAGTAACTTCTAAAAATTTGTCGATACAAATCCCGGTCACGCGCAGCCGAGCCGGCTGCGCCACCATCTCCAGTCTACTCGGCTTGTGGTGGCACAGGCCGCTGGCCTGTGCTGGGCTTGGCAATACTCCGCTTAATAAATCTCTGTCTTGTCAACGGGCTTTTTAAAGCAGTTTTCAGTTGTATGCGTCCTCCTTTGTAGGGGCGATCCTTGTGATCGCCCAATGGAGGTAGGGGCAGGGCGAATACGAGATTCGCCCCTACCAGGATTTCAGGTCTCATCCAAGTGAAATTCGCTATAGAATCCACTGAGAAGGATCGAATTTGGGATTCCACGAAACAGAGCAATCTGCATTCCGCAATCCACAATTTTAGCGGTACACATGATAGTCGAGCAGAGGGAAGATATTATCCCGCGCTTCAATTTCTCCCAGCCAGTGCTCGTCAATGGCGTTTGCCCCCAGGGCTTCGTACAGCCGCGTGAAGCGGAGCAGATGATCGGTGGTACGCGTGGCTGCATAGTGCGGAGCGGTCTTCTGCTGCATAAGGAACGCCCAGTCGCTCGACTGGGCCAACAATAACTCGCGGGCTGCTTGATTGAGAGCACGGCATTGCACGCTGTCAGGGTTGGGGAAACGCATGGCGAGTTCGGTCATGCGATCCGCGGCCTTGTGCAGATGGCGATAGATCCAGTCGTTCTCGCCGGAGAGCCACACTTCATTGTACCCTCTATGGCCCCAACTGGACGCGGCCGGAGTTGCGGCCTGGTTCGTGGGAAATCGCTCCAGATAATCGGCCGGAGTGATGAGACCGAACCCTTGCTGGTCAGAGGCGACTTTGCGCACGAGAAAGTCGAGCCACTGTGGGCCTTCGAACCACCAATGGCCGAACAATTCGGCGTCGTACGGTGCAACGATTAGCGGCGGACGGTCCATCACTTCCGCCAATCGCTCGATCTGTTGCTGACGATTGTGCAAGAAGTGTCCCGCGTGTAGAGCTGCCTTCTCGCGCGCCTGTGGGGGATTGTATGGCGCCTTCTGGTCGGTGTGGCCGGTGATGCGGTAATATTTGATCCCGACATTGACCCGCTCTCCAGTGGGTGGCAGATACGGGCGCACGTAGTCGTAGTCGAGGTCGTAGCCGACGTCGCGGTAGAAGTCGCGGTAAGCAAAATCTCCCGGATAGCCTTCGACTGAACTCCACACCTGTTTAGAGGACTCTACATCCCGACCAAAAGCCGCGACCCCACTCGGACAATACAGCGGGGCATAGACGCCGTAGAACGGGCGGGGAGTCGCGTACTCGATGGCGTGGGTGTCCACGAAAAAATAGTGAATGCCGTGCGCCTTGAGGATTTCGTCCACCCCCGGGTAATAGGCACATTCCGGCAGCCAAAAGCCCAGGGGGTTACGACCAAAGAAGCGGCGGTGTTCGTCGATGCCGACACGGATCTGTGCCCGCACCGCTTTGTCGTTGACGCGCAAAAGCGGCAGGTAGCCGTGGGTCGCCGCGCAGGCGATGATTTCGACCACGCCCGCTTCCTGGAAGCGGCGAAACGCCTGAAGCAAGTTCCCGCCGTAACGATCGACAAAGACCTGGCGCGCGTGAGTGAAAAACTGCAGGTACATCTGCGCCAGGGGATGAAAAGCCGGATCTATGCGGGTCCGTTCCACCTCTTTCGTGGCCAGTTCGATCAAGCGAGCGAGGCGCTGGCTATAGCGCTCCTGTAGCAATGAGTCACTCAGCATGTTCAGAAGCGGGGCAGTGAATGACATGGTCAGGCGGCACGGGACACGGTCACGCACTAACCCGTCGAGCACATCGAGCAGCGGGATGTACGTCTCAGTGATCGCCTCGTACAGCCAATCTTCTTCGAGAAACTCCTTGTACTCTGGATGGCGGACATAGGGGAGGTGCGTATGCAGGACAAGCGCCAGGAATCCTTTCTCCATGCCGTTGTTCCTTACGCGGCAATCGTGCCGCTGCGGACGTGGGCGGGACTGGCGCCACGAGCGAAACTCCACGAGGACGGATGCTGGGCTGATAAAGGGGCTGAGAGTGGGGAGTGCGCCTCTTGTCCGGATGGCCCTGGTATTGTTGTGAGAGGCACCGGGTGAGTTTGCGGTGAAGGGAGGGGCGAGGGCTGTTGTTCTGGCGGAGTCACCCAGCGGAGTGTGACGTCCGGCGAGACTCCATCGCGCGGCGTGCTCACAATGTTTGAGCGGCCGAGCGCGGCGAAGTGACCGTCCGGAGACTGGTACCCCACTTCCGCGCAGTAGGTGGCATCAGGGCGGGGGACAGGAATGTACCAACTCGTGGCAAAGGGTGTCAGTTCGATATCAAGGTGATTCCAGGCGTTGGCGCCGTCGAAGTCAAGGTAGGTCACGTCGAAAACCCGCAAGATCGGTCGCGCTTCCTGCGCGCCCAACCGCGTGAGCACAGCGCTGATCTCCTCGGTGCTGAAATCCCAGTAGGCGTAGAGCCAGTGCGGATCACGGGCCAAAAGCACGAGGCGATTGTCATTATACCCAGAGGGCAGGGCAGGGGCGGGCGGTAGAGAAGTGTCGGTTGATTCCACGAGGAGCAAACTCTCGGTGGAAATGGGTTGCCCCTCATCGACCGGCTGGGCGGCTACCGGGATGATCTGCTCCGGCTCGGCCACTTTGTGGGAAGAAACAGGGGTGGGCGAAAGTGGGGGCGTGGACGTGACTGCGACCAGTCGAGCAATGAGGTCCGTTTTGCGCAGTCGGCCCACGCCAGGGAGCCCCTTTTGTCTGGCTAACTCCAGCAAGGACCGGTGGGTTTGGATGGACAAGTCGTCTGGGACTGTCGCGGGAACAGCCGAAGAGGGTGGTGCCGGCACGGCTTGTGTCAGCCGAGCAATCAGTTCGGCTTTGCCCAGGCGGCTCGCTCCCGTGAGTCCTGCCCTTCGCGCCAACAGCAGCAAGTGTTTTTTAGTCTGTTTGGTGAGATCATTCCGTGTCATGCTACTTTTTCTCCATCGCAGCCCGCCGGCATGCTGCCTTCAGATTACATTTTGTTTGTCATGAAACCACAGCCTTAAAAGCGCTGAGCACACCAAAGTACGGTACTGGAAAACTCCCTTCAATGGGGCCGTGGCAAAGAACAGGCAGAAGCCCCGGACATTGCGAATTGCTTTGCGCTCCTCAATTATATAAGGTCGCGACGGGTGATGCATGACTTTTCGAATGCCAGATCATTCTGTGAAAACAATCGACTCAGGAAAGGAGTCCGGCGACTTCTCGCTGCCGCCCAGCGACTTTCCTGATTGGGAGGAATCCGAACGTCAGAGTTTCTCCCGTTTACTGAACACCGCGGCCTATCGTTCACCACAAGTGGCCGCTGCGCTTGCTCACTCACTGCCGTCCAGTTTCCAGACGCTTCCTCCCGCGCAGCGTGGGCTGTTGTTCCGGTGTCTTCAAGCGGCGGCAACTTTCGATCCGGAACCACTCCCAGCTTTGGTGCCGTTCCTCGGCCCGACTCTGCGCAGCCTTCCTCCCGAGAGCCGCGTTCCTCTGTTGGCGCGTATTGCTCTGCTTGCTCAGACTTTTCCTGCCAGTGTGGCCCGGCTGTTTCGTGCGTTAACCCGAGCTTACGATGAAGTCGGGGAAGAAGGGATAAAAGCCTGGATCATCGCCGGTGAAGAGATTGCCCGCAGAAATCCTCAGGCCGGAGAGGCGTTCTTCGCGCTGGAATCACGCACCAGCCTGCTCACGCTACGACATTCCTCACCAGTTGTGTCGCTCAGCGACGTGCAAGGACTGCTGCTCAAGTATCTCCATATGCTCTCCGGCGCCGCGGTCAGTCTGAAGGAAAGCGAGGCCTTGATTTTTCCTCCTCCTCTGGCGGAAGGGGCTGATAGCGCGTTACCGCTGCCCGCTGCCGTGGAAGTGTTTCCCACCTATGAGGAGAATTTTCGTCTCTACCGGGTCCTGGCTGCCCATCAGGCGGGGCGCGTGGAGTTCGGCACCTATACCCCTGCTTTCTCTCTCCTCTGGCCCCATTTACCCGGCTTCGTGCGCGCACTGGCCGGGCCGGAGGCCGAGCCGGTCAACGATCTTGGCGCATATTTCCGGCTCTTTCCTCAGCCTGAGTTGATCCACGCCTTGTTCCTGTTCGTCGAGGGCAAACGAATCGCCGCCCGTTTGACTGCGAGCTATCGCGGGTTGCAGGAAGATTTGACCTGGGCGGAGTCTCTCACGCATCTCCTTCCTCCCGTGCTGGAGTCCGTGTTGTCGCGCCTACCGGTCACTCCGTGGTCTGACCTGAGAAGAGAGGTGACCGTGTACGATGCGCTCTTATTGGCCACGGAACTGTACGCTGTCCTCAGACCCCCGGCAGCGGAGCCAGTATCTTCCTCGCTCACCACCTCACAGACAGAGAGTACCGAGGCGACCGAGGACACCTCGCCGATTGTGCCGCTGGAAGTCGAAGATAAGGGGCAGGGGAGTACGCGGCTCTCTGCCGCGGCACAGGCCGAGCTGCGCAAGATCATTGCCGCGCTGCGTGACCATCCGCGGCAGAAGCGGGCTCCACGCCAGCAGACTTCGACCGTCGTGATCGACCTGGACCCTGACTCCACGGAGGCCACGTTAGAGGAAGAGGCAGAGCCGGCAAAGAAAAAGACTCCCGCACGGCGTCTGCACACCGCCGAGGGGCTCCGCTACCTGTACGACGAATGGGATTATCGGATTGAAGACTACCGCGCCCAGTGGTGCCAACTCAGGGAACTGCCGCTCTCCGGTGACAACGGCGCCTTCTTCTCACGCACTGTGGCGACGTACGCGCATCTGACTCCGGATATCAAACGTGAATTCCAGCGCCTGCGGCCGCGCCTGTACCGGCAGGTCAAAGGTTTAGAAGATGGGGAAGAGATTGACCTGGACGCAGCAGTCGCTGCCCGGGTAGACCTGCGCACTGGCACTGCCCCGTCGTCCAAGCTCTATGCCGCCAGGCAGCCATTAGAGAGGGATGTCGCCGCCTTGTTCCTTTTGGATATGAGCGCGTCCACCGATATGCATCTCGCTGAGCAAGCGGACGTGCGTATTATCGATGTGATGAAAGAAGCGGTGGTGGTGTTGTCGGCGGCGTTGGAGGACATTGGCGATGTCTATGCCATCTACGGCTTTTCCAGCCACGGCCGGCGCAACGTGGAAGTCTACCCGGTGAAGAGCTTTGCCGAGGCTCTTTCGCCCGAAGTGAAAGATCGCATCGGTGGCATTGCGCCCAAGCGCAGTACGCGTATGGGCGCGGCCGTGCGCCACGCGACCCGCAAACTAAAGGACCTCTCCTGTCGGGCCAAACTGCTTGTGCTTTTAAGCGATGGCTATCCCGAGGACGCCGACTACGGACGGGATAAGGACGCGCCGACCTACGGTCTACGTGACACCATGATGGCGCTGCGCGAGGCGGAAAAAAGCGGCATCCTCTCCTTCTGCCTCACCGTGGACAAAGGCGGGCACGATTATCTACGCGAGATGTGTCCACCGTCGCGGTACATGGTCATCGAAGACGTGCTCTCTTTACCCGTGGAGCTGCCGAAAATTTACCAGCGGTACATCCGCTCGCAGGGAGTGTCGAGCTGAGTCGCTTCACCGCAGCCGCTGAGCAGCCGTGTAACGGAGGAGATCCCACAGCCGTGCCACGTGCTCATGCGTGGTGGCCTGATTACCGATGGCGACGCGGATGGCATACTCGCCGTTCAGCTTGGTATGCGAGAGGAACGCGGTGCCGCTGGCATTGACCGCCTCGATGATCGCGGCGTTGTGTGCTTCCAGATCAACTACTCCGGCGGGAACGTGGCGGAAGCAGACCGTGGAGAATGGCACCGGCGCGAGCCGCTCCCAGTCGGGTTCGGCGTCAATTTGCGTAGCTAGCCATTGGGCTTCGTTGATGTGGCGTTCAATGATGCGCGCCAGCCCCTCACGTCCGTAGGCGCGAATGACCATCCACAGCTTCAAAGCGCGAAAGCGCCGCCCGAGCGACAAACCATAGTCCATCAAATTGACCACGTCTGATTCGTCAGTGCGCAGATACTCGGCGACTAGAGAGAAGGCGCGTTTCAAGTCATCGGGACGGCGCGTGTAGAGCAGGCTGCAATCGATCGGGGTCAGTAACCATTTGTGCGGATTGGTGACGAACGAATCGGCGCGTTCGCACCCAGCCAGGACCCAGCGGTGCGAGGACAGCAACGCCGCCGCGCCGCCGTAGGCGGCATCGACATGCAACCAGAGAGCATAGCGTTCACAGACGTCCGCGATCTTATCGACCGGATCAATGCTGGTGGATGAAGTGGTGCCGACCGTGGCGACCACGGCGATCGGTTTCACTCCTGCCGCGAGATCGGCATTGATAGTCTGCTCCAGCAAGTCCGGGCGCATGCGAAACTCGCTGTCAGTCTCGATGTGGCGGGTCCACCGCCGACCGATTCCCAGGGCGATAGCCGCCTTGTCGATCGAGCTATGCGCCTGCGTTGAGGTGTAGATGGCCAAGGGCGGCAGATCAGCACGTCCAGCCATTCCTTGCTCGCGGATGTCCACTCCCGCGGCCTCGCGCGCTGCAGCCAGGGCATAAAGGGTCGAGGCTGAAGCTGTGTCAGTGATTTCTCCAAACCAGCTTGTCGGCAATCCCAGCATCCCCACGACCCAGGCCAGAGTCCGCTGCTCTAACTCGGTGGCAGCGGGCGAGGTGCGCCACAGCATGGCGTTGACGTTGAGGGCGGCGGCGAGCAACTCGCCAACGATCCCTGGTCCGGAGCCGCTAATGCCGAAATACGCGAAAAATGCGGGATGGTTCCAGTGCGTGATCCCCGGCAGGATCACGCGATCGACATCCTGCAGTATCGTTTCCAGCGATTCGCCGTGGAGTGGTGCTGACTGTGGCAGCGATGCCGCGATCTCTCCCGGAGTGACACGAGCGAGGACGGGATGATCACCAACGGTTTCCAGATAAGACGCGACCCACTCGGCAGCTTCGTGCAAGGCGAGGCGCAGTTCTTGGGGAGTAGGACCGATAATCGTCTGCATATGTGGGAACCCCCAAGTCCTCTATAACGGAACTCGATGCCGAGTACATCTGCCTGGGCTAAGGGTTCCCCCGAACACAAACGGGCAGTAGCCATCTGGCCACTGCCCGTTGAGATCTGAGAAGCCAACAGGGGTTAGCTTGCCGCGACCGCAATCCGCCGAGGTTTGGCGCGCTCGGTCTTGGGCAGTTCGAGTTCCAGGACGCCATTGGTCATCCGCGCTTTGATGTGCTCTGCGTCGATCTCGTTCGAGAGCGTGAACCGGCGCGCGTAATTGCCGACGTTGTATTCAGTGTAGACGGGAGCCAAGTTGTCATAGTCTTGCAACGCAACCCGTCCTTGGATCGCCAATACGCCATCGGCCACGTTCAGCTCGAGCGAGTGTTCGTCGACTCCTGGCATGTCGGCCCACAGCCACAAGCTGTCGGCGGTCTCATAGATGTCGACATCAGGGACGTAGGTACGTCCTGGTCGCGTCTGTTCGTCACGGGTCAGTTCTTGCTTTTCCCGGGGGGTCAATTCCTGATTCGTCATTGTGTGGGTACCTCCTTCCTGGGCGAGATTCCTGTCAGGCCGCCTTGATCGTGATCTGACGGGGTTTCGCCTCTTCTTTCTTAGGGATGCGGACGGTGAGCATTCCCTGTTTGTACGAGGCCTCGGCACGACTCAGATCAAGGTCAGCCGGCAACTGCAGCGAGCGCGAGAACTGGCCGCTGCTGCGTTCGCGGCGGTGGAAACTACCACCCTGCGGTGCGCCGGAGTCACGCTTACCACTGAGAGTGAGGGTACGACCGTGGCTCTCGATGTTGATCTGCTCCGGGGACATGCCCGGGACTTCCATGCGGACCACGTAGCCGTCCCGCTCGCTGAAGACGTTGACCGCCGGGGAGACGCCACGGCCGGACAGGCCAAGGTCGAGCCCGAGCGGATTGTCGACCACGCGCTCAAGTTCGCGCTGCAGATTCAACAACGCATTGATCGGATCAAGTGTCGGAGAAAAACGAAAGAGTGCCATATAAACCTCCTTGCGACTGCATTGCTGCTGGATGTTTTCTATCCCCGTTGAGGGGAGGGGCCGGCACCCATTGTGAACAACGCGAATGTAAGAACGATTTGGCGTGCGTCAAGAGGCGAACCGTTGCGATAGTGGTTCAATGCCACGGATGCCAGTGAAAGAGATTGTCGGCTTGCCTTTCTATATGGATGGGTAGGGGCTTGATTTATCAAGCCCTTTGACGGGTCCGATGAATCGGACCTCTACGATATGGGGGGAGATCTTTACGGCGGAGCCCAGCGGCCTCGCCTGTGAACACCAGCTCAGTTGAATCGCACATATTCAAAATCAATCGGCTGTCCTTTGATGCCCGTCGCCGGTGGCGCGATCCAGTTGGCGAACTTGCCCGGCGCGCTGACGCGACCCATCAGCGACGCGACGAATGCACGATCCTCGTCGGTGGGCAGCCAGTTGCGCACGTTGGCGCTCCACTCGGCTGCGGAGACAATGCTGCCGTCAGGTGAGACGCGG
>JBGPOI010000139.1:0-10236 GCA_041487975.1 Binatia bacterium
ACGCCCACTGGCACACAAAGCGAGAATCCGGTCAGTGAGAGAACGTTTAGCTGATTTAGGTTTGCATGTTCCTTCAGAATGCATGGTCTTACCCCTCCGCTTCCGCCACCTCTATCCCCTGCCTCAATAAGGATATCGGCAAGTTGCCGATTTTCTCTTACTCCCCCGGGGCCAGACAGGTGCTCGCGGTGATCTGACTATTGCGTCTCCGCCCTTACTTCCCCTCAAACCGCGCTGGTCGTTTCTGTAAAAACGCGGCGACGGCTTCCTTATGATCTCGGGTCTTGAACAGATAGTCGAGACCAAAAGTTTCCGTCTGCACCGCCGCGTCAAAGTCGTTCTCCGCTCCCTGGTAAAATGCGCGCTTGGATACGGCGAGCGCCAGCGGCGGCAGGGCGGCAATCTGCTTCGCCATCTCACGCACGGTAGCCATCAGGCCTTCTCCAGGAACCACCTGGTTGACCAGGCCGATCTCCAGGGCCTCTGTGGCTTTGACAATGCGCGCGGTATAGGTCAGTTCCAGGGCCTTCGCCAAACCGATCAGTCGGGGCAGCATGAACGTCGAACCTAACTCAGGCATCAAGCCCATGCGGGCAAACACAGCGCCCAGCGATGCCTCTTCCGCCATCACGCGAATGTCCTGGAGCAGAGTGAGGGTCAACCCAATCCCCACGGCCACGCCATTGATCGCCGCAAGCGTGGGCTTGGTACAGTTATGGAGAGCATAGTGCAGGCCCGCCCGCGGATGCACAACCTGGGCGCCACGCGAGGCCCCTTCCTGACCCTGGTTGTCAATTTGTTTCTGGAACACCCCACCGACGTCCGCTCCAGAGCAAAAGCCACGGCCGGCGCCGGTCATGACAATGACACGCACATCGTCGCGTTGGCCTAAAGAGTTGTAGGCGTGGGTCAGCTCTTCTCCCATCAGCGTCGTATAGGCGTTCAGCTTTTGCGGGCGGTTGAGGATAACGATTGCAATGTGATCTTGTACCTCGACCAAAATCTCTTTGTAGTCCATGTGACCTCCTTGCGAGGATCGGTAGCCGGAAGATACCGCATGCAGCGGAACAGGGAAAGCAGGGAGCCTTTCGCCGCAAGGGTCTTGCACGAGCCCAAAGATGCAACAACAATGCGCTACGACATGCGCATGAGATCCCTGTTGCTTGTTCTCTGGTTAGGAGTTTTGCTCTTTGGCGGAACGGTTCCGCCGCCAGGCTGGTGCCAGTACGAGGTCGAGCAGGAGCAACCTTTTTGGTTACGGGGACTGCTCGATCTGCGAGTGGCGCAAGGGGGACGGGCACACGCCTGGACGGACCGGGGACCGGGAAAAACCCGCTATGGCGGCAGATCGACCGCTCAGGGTCCCGAGCATGTGACCCGATTGGCTTTCTCACAGTTGGCGATCGAGGGGGGAGTTGTTCTTCCCTGGGATATCGTAGCCAAGGCCCAGCTCAACTGGGAGCCCGACAGTTACAGGGAGGGCCACCCGTCATTGATTGAGGCCTATTTTCGCAAAGAGTGGGGCGAGTGGGAAAAGGGCTGGGGGCTACAGACCGGCGTACTCAGCCCGCCTTTTTCCTTGGAACACACGGGGCCGGCATGGACCCCGCTCTACACGCTTACCCCCTCGGCCCTGAGCACCTGGCTGTGGGAAGAGTTCCGCGTAGCAGGAGTGGAAGGCGAATGGTGGCGAACGACACCTGGAGGCTTGCGCCTCAGCCTACTCGCCGGAGCCGGGTTCGGAGCGGATTCGTTCGGCTGGCTCTTGCCCGAGCGCGGGTGGGTCTTAAGCGATGCGCTGAGTGGCATTAACGACGTGCTGCCTCTCCCTCGACCAGGAGTGAAGTCGTTCGTCTTTGACGAGCGCGATAATCGTCCGGCGATTTACGCTCAGTTCACCCTGAGTGATCCTCAGCAAAGAGGAGAGGTCAAATTGAGCTACCTGGACAACCTGGGAGATCAGAACACCACCGGCGCCTGGGCAACCCGCTTTGGCACCCTCGGGGCTATCCTCCATCCTCTTGCCAGACTGGACGTCCTCTTACAGTACCTTATCGGCGAGACCCACACGCACGTCGCTACTTGGGACAGTTCGTTTACCGCGTTTTACGCGCTGCTATCGTATCATTATCACGGCCATCGTTTCAGCGCTCGCTATGATGTTTTTCGCGTCCACGACTTGGACGGTGGGCCACGCTGGTCGCGCGACCGCGGCGATGCGGTTACTCTGGCTTATCTCTTTGAATTTGGTTTGCACCACCGCGTCGGCTTTGAGTACATCTTTGCCCACAGCCGCCACCCTTCCCTCTCACATTCCGATCCCTCTGATGGTGGGTGGCAGTTGAGTTATCGCTTCCGCTATTGAGAGGGACCAGGAAGTGCCACGCATGAAAAAAAAGAGGCCTTTCACTATTTTGCACTTCCCAGCGTTGCTGATGATTCTGCTCTTTTCCGCACCGACCTCGGGTGCGGAGATCACAGGTCGTGTCGTGGGCCAGAATGGCGAAGGTATAGCCCAAGCGGTGGTGTTTGTGCAGATGCTGCCCGCGGAAGTACCGGTTCCTGCCGGCACCAAGTCAACCGTGATGGATCAGATCCACCAAGAGTTTGTCCCTGCCCTTCTGCCCATTGCGGTCGGCACGGACGTGCGCTTCCCCAACCACGATCAGATCCATCATCATGTCTACTCGTTCTCTCGCACTAAGAGTTTTGAGCTGCCCCTTTATAAAGGAGAGGAAGCGTTACCTGTGCACTTCGATAAGCCCGGCGTGGTCAAAGTCGGCTGCAACATTCATGACTGGATGTCAGGTATCATCCTGGTTCTTCCTACTCCGTATTTTGCCATGACCGATGAGACCGGACAGTTTGTGCTGCGGGACCTCCCTCCCGGAACCTATCCTTTGGCGTGCTGGCACGAACTCAGTCAGGTCAAAATCGAAGAGACTGCCCAACAGGTCCAGGCGGGCGGGAACGCTGCGGAGGTAACCTTTACCCTGTTGCTCACCACCCCGCGTTCCCATCCTGCCTCTCGCAGAGGCGGAGGATACTGATGCGCTGGTGGGCGCGTAGCCGTCTGCGCACCAAAATCTTTCTGGCTTTTTCTGCCCTGATCCTCGTTTTGCTCTTATTGACGTTGGGGTTTGTCCAGCTTGTAGTGAGCCAGCAAGCGCAGAATACGTTGACGCGAGAACTGCTGACCACCGGCCAGGTCTTTCAAGGGCTGGTGGCAGAACGGGCTACGCGCCTGTTGACCAACACGACCTTGCTCGCTGGCGACTTCGCCTTGAAGCGAGTGCTGGCGACCTATGACGGACCGACGCTCACCTCGGCGGCGTTGAGCTATCAACAACGCATCGGTGTAGATCTGCTGTGGATGACCGATGAAAGCGGGGTGCTCCTGGCGGATTCGCTGGGCAGACAGAGAAGCGGGAGATCGCTGACCGCCTTTTCCCCGGTGAAAGAGTCTCTGGAGTCAGGAGAAGCTGCCGCCGCGGTCGCCGAGGTGGACGGCGCGCTCTTTCAACTCGTCGCTGTCCCTGTGCTGGCTCCGGACGTCATTGGCTTCCTGTTGCTCGGGCAAGGGATCGATGACCCGCTGGCACAGCAGCTCGAGCAAGACACCGGCTCGCACATCTCCTTCCTGACCCAGGCACAGATCTTCGCTTCGTCTTGGTCACCGAAAGAGAGAAAAAATCTCTTTCCTGCGGGCCAACCCCTAGCGGAATTGCTCCTTCAGCGTCCCGCACAAGAAACGTTTTTGTTGACCCTGGCCACCGAGCGATTTTTATCACTAGTTGTGCCTATAGATTCCCGCCTCCCGTTACCACTCTATGCCCTGGTCCAAGGGTCTTACGATAAAGCCCTAGCGCCTTTCTATGCCTTGCGGCGGCGTATTGCCGCGATCGGAACGGGCGCGTTGGTCGTGGCGCTGTTCATCGGTATTGGCTTGGCCGGCGGCATCACCTCGCCGGTGCGCACCCTAGTGGCCGGTATGCAGGAGGTCCTCAAAGGCAACTTGGGCTATCGCTTAGGGGTCAATCGGGAAGATGAAATCGGTTTTCTCGCTCGCTCGTTCAATGAGATGGTGGGAGGACTGGAAGAGCGCGAAAAGATCCGCGATATCATGAATAAAGTGGTCTCTCCGCAAGTCGCCCATCAACTCTTGCAGCGCGGCGTGGCGCTGGGCGGAGAGGAACGGGAAGTGAGTGTCCTCTTCGCCGATATTCGTGGCTTCACCTCGATCTCTGAAATACTCTCTCCACCAGAGTTACTGCAGCTCTTGAATGCGTATCTCGGTCGCATGAGTCGGGTGATCGAAGCAGAGCAAGGCGTTATCGATAAATACATCGGCGACGAGGTGATGGCGATCTTTGGTGCCCCGTTGTCTTTCGCTGACCATGCCGTGCGAGCTGTCGCCGCCGGGGTGGGTATGCTCAGAGAACTGAGTCGATTTAATGCTGAGGAAGGTCACGCCTCACCGCTGCGTATCGGCATTGGCATCGCCACCGGGCCGGTGATCGCGGGAAACGCCGGTTCACCTGAGCGGCTGAACTACACGGTGCTAGGCGACACGGTCAATGTCGCGTCCAGGCTGCAAGGGCTCACCAAAGAGTATGGCGTGCCGCTGATCCTGAGCGGAGCGACCTACGAACGGGTGGCAACGGTCTTTCCTTGCCGCTTGCTGGGTAAAGTGGCTGTGCGCGGTCGGCAGCAGGAGACCACGCTGTACACAGTTGAGTGGTAAGCGGAACTTTTGCTCATGTCTAGCGTTAAGAGCAATGAGGAGGTCATGGAGGGATGCAGGCCCAGATTGGGCTGTGATATTAAAAAAAAGCGCCCGAGTT
This sequence comes from Binatia bacterium, assembly GCA_041487975.1. Lineage (GTDB taxonomy): Bacteria > Desulfobacterota > Binatia > Bin18 > Bin18 > JACQEL01. The sequence continues at coordinate 4,845 of JBGPOI010000139.1, forward strand.
CACACGGGCAGCCAGGGAACGAAAGAAATTCGGCAAGGAGGAAGAATCATGAAGACGGCGAGAATGAAAGCGATAATTGGGGCTGGAATGGCGGTGGGAATGCTTGTGGCTACTACCCACGCTTTCGCGGAGACAGAGTGGGAAAAACACCACCCCCGGCGCGACCAAGTCAACGATCGGCTCGAGAACCAGAATGCACGGATCAAGGCAGGTCGGGAACAAGGCACGCTGACCCCCCAGGAAGCACATCAGCTCCATCGAGAAGACCGCCAGATTCGGCACCAAGAGCGGCACTCTGCTCGGCACCATGGCGGTCACATCACCCCGGCGGAACAGGCGAAGCTGAACCAGGAGGAAAACGCGGTGAGCCATCAGATCTACCAGGAAAAGCATGATGGCCAGTGACACTCTAAGACTTTTTCGACATCTGAACGCCTGACCAACGTCTGGCGTTCGCAAGGCTGATAAGCGCGAAGCCGGCCTCCACATGGACTAGAGCGTCGGCTTGGTGCACGAGATCAAGCCGGTAGCAACGCTCGTCCGCGAATTGGTCGAAGGAGCTCGTCAGCTTATTGCGCAGCGGCTTGTTCCTTATTACGACTAGTTGTCCACTACCACGACATCAAAGCTGGGCGGGCCGATGAGGCTACGGCAAGATCTATCAACGGTGTACTGTTGCCCAAGCCGCCATGACTCGTCGCTGGCATGAGTTTGATGCCCTCAGCCCCACTTCCCTCTCCGGGTGGGAAATTGCAGCGCCTCGTCAAGCCGACGCAGGAACTCCCTGCGAGTGATTTCATAGGCTCCCAGGCGCGAGAGATGAGGGTTGGTGATCTGACAATCGATCAACGTGAACTCCCATTCCGCTAAGCGCTGCGACAAGGTGAAAAAGGCGACTTTGGACGCATTAGTCACCCGGGCGAACATCGACTCACCAAAAAAGGCCCGGCCTAGACTTACTCCGTAAATCCCTCCTGCTAACTGCCCCTCCCACCACGTTTCAGCCGAATGAGCGAAGCCGGCTTCGTGCAGAGTACAGTACGCCTGGATCATCTCTGGGATGATCCAGGTTCCCTGTCCTTCTGCCAGGCGCGTCTCGGCACAGGCATGGATCACTTGCGCAAAAGCTTGGTCGAAGGTCACAGTAAAACGTCCCTGCCGCATAAGCCGCAGGAGGCTGCGAGAAGCGTGGAAGTCGGTCGGCTCCATGACGCAACGCCGTGGCGGACTCCACCACAGAATTGGCTCTCCCGGTCCGTACCAGGGAAAGATTCCCAGACGATAGGCTAGCAGTAAACGCTCGACCCGCAGGTCACCGCCCACAGCCAGCAGCCCCCGAGAACTGGCTCGTTGTGGATCAGGGAAGATGAGATCGTCAGTGAGTTGATAGACGGGCATCACCTACCAATTGCGGAATGCGGATTGTGGAATGCGGATTGCAAAGATTATCCATGCATAGAGACTTCTTCCACTACAAAGATGCTGCAGTTCGGCAAGTCGAGAAATTTCAGTTCGTCCGGTCGGATGATTTCCAGGTAGCGCGGTTCAGCGAACGCTTTACCGATATCCGCCACACTGTCGAACCACAGCTCAGCCACACCATCGAACGGGGTAAACGCCGGCGGCGGAAAACCAGGGACCCGGTCGGCCACCGAGTGCCCTTGTACGTATTTACGGACGTAACGAGAGAACTCGGTCACGCTCTAGACCAGTGGGCCGTGGACGTCTTTCCAATAGCGATGGAACTCCGCCGCGCTCATGCCCGGTTTCCGTCGCAGACAGCCAACGAGTTTCACCACAAAAATTCCTTCTTCTTGTCTTTCGTTGCTCCGCCAATATATGGCCGGAAAACCGGAAAGGTCAAACGGTGGAAGAAAGGTTGCACAGAGAGGCGGAACCGGCTAGGCTCCTCGGCGTTCAGTGCTGACAACACGCTCAGGAGGATATCTCGATGAAATTTGGACTGTTCGGCATCAATATGAATATATGCAGTAATCCTGATGTAGCGGTCCGGGTTGCTCAGGCTGCCGAGGCAGCGGGTTTTGAATCGCTATGGACGGGCGAACATGTGGTTCTGCCTGATCCCCAAGTGCCGCCCTCGCCTCTTCCTCCCCAGTCTCCGTTGCTCGATCCCGCTGTGGCTCTGGCATTCCTCGCGGCTCACACGAAAACCGTCAGGCTCGGCACCGGTATCATCATTCTCCCGCAACGCAATCCGTTGGTCCTAGCCAAGGAACTCGCGAGTGTGGACGTCGTGTCTGGCGGACGCCTGATCTTCGGTTTGGGCATCGGGTATCTCAAGCCGGAATTTGACGCGTTGGGAATTCCTTTCGAGCACAAGGGATCCAGGTCGATGGAATACTTGCAGGCGATGCAAGCGGTATGGAGCCAAGAGAAGCCTGCTTATCAGGGTCGCTTCGTTTCCTTCAGCGGTATCCAGGCATTGCCCCGGCCGGTGCAGAAGCCTCATCCGTGGGTAGTCATCGGCGGTCACACCGCCGAGGCGTTCCGCCGTGCCGTGCAGCATGCGAACGGGTGGTACGGGTTCGCCCTTGATTTGGATGCGACTGCGAAGTGCATCGCCGGGCTCAAGAAGGCAGCACAGGAAGTGAGTAGGCCGAGCAGCCTAGGAGAGCTGGAGATCAGCATTACCCCTGGCCCGGGACTCGACCTCGATATCGCGAAGCGCTATGCCGCCTTGGGCGTACAGCGACTGATCCCCTTCCGCCGGGCGAAAACGGAGCAGGAACTGCTTGATTTCATCAGTCAGACGAGAGATTCACTGGCTGGCCGGGTCTAAAACGCAAATGGGGAAATGGGTAAGAGGGAAAACGGGAAAGAGAGAACGGTGGGCAATGTTTTTCTTCCCTTTTCGTCTCTTCCCCTTTTCGTCTTTTTCCCTTTTCCCCAAGTCTGACCTGACGGCTGAGTGCTGACCACTGAGGGCTCATTCTGAAAACGAGACAATCACCGGCGCATGATCCGAGGCGCCCTGTCCTTTGCGCGCTTCGCGGTCGATGCGCGCGCCGGTACACCGCGCGGCCAGAGCCTGAGTCACCAGGATATGATCGATGCGCAGCCCGTGGTTCTTGGGAAAAGCAAGCTGACGATAGTCCCACCAACTATACAGCCCGCCCTCGTTATGATGGAGACGGAACGCGTCCACCAACCCCCAGGCGCAGATATCGTGTAGTGCGGCACGCGCTTCCGGATGAAACAAGACGGTATCCTGCCAGGCGGCAGGATCGTGGACATCACGGGGCTCAGGCGCGACGTTGAGATCGCCACAGAGGGCCAGCGGCCCGGCAGGATCACAGGAGCGGTCGAGATAGCGCCGCAACCGCCCCAGCCAGGCGAGTTTGTCCGCGAATTTGTCACTGCCGACGACTTGCCCGTTAGGCACGTAGACACACACGATCCGCACTCCAGATACACTGGCAGTGAGGAAACGCGCTTCCTGCTCCTCCTCACCGTCAGCAAACGCGCGTGCGACAGCGATCGGCGGCGTGCGGGACAAGATCGCCACGCCGTTGTAGGTCCGTTGGCCGGAGACGGTGACGTGATAGCCCAGTGCCTCGAAATCAGCTCGTGGGAAGGCATCATCAGTGACTTTGGTCTCTTGCAAGCAGAGCACGCCCGGCTGCTGGACAACAAGCCAAGCGAGAACTCGCTCCTTCCGGGCGCGGACCGAGTTGACGTTCCAGGTAGCGATTTGCAAGGGTATATGCTGAGGTTGTCTAAAGCCACATCAGAAGGCACATTTTTTATCAATCAGTCAGGACTGAGATGTAGCTGCCTCATTCTCGGGGGCCACTCCCGGTAACTGCACTCCATGTGGGGCGATCTTGCTGTAAGTGAGACCGGTTAAGGTCGGACTCTTGTTGGCCAGTTCGGCAAAGACCTCAGCGCTTGAAAGGTAGTCAATCCCGCCAAACTTGGTGCCGAGTTGTGAAAGCACCTCCCACCCTGGCTTTGCCTCGCCGGGAGGAGGAAACGCCTGACGAATACACTGCACCCGGCCAGCGTAGTTGGTGAAAGTGCCGTCAGTCTCGGGCGCAGTGCCGATCGGCAGGATTATGTCGGCATACTCCGTGGTGCCCGAGTAGTCCGTATCAAAAACGACTACCTCCACATTGCCCAGGGCGGCGTCGAGTTTCTCCTGGCTGAAGGCCGTCGCCAAGTCGGCACCGAACACCAGGAGCACCTTCACTGTTCCCTTCTCCACCGCGGTCAAGATATCGGACGCGCTTGCTCCACCGTTGAGCAAGCCCATGACCTGCAAGCCCCGCGTGTTGGGATTCTTATCCGCTTTGACGAGAAAGTTATCGTGAAACGCATCCGCCGGAGACCAGGAAAGCCCAGCCACCAGTTCCGTGCCCACCTGCTCGGTCAGCAGGTGGGAAAACAGATAGGCTTCTTCGTTCGTGGCTTTAGCGCCGATGATGCCGGCAATGGCGCCGGCACCGAGCCGCGCTTTCACCTGCGTGAGGAGATCAACCACCCGGCTGAACGCCTCGCCCCAAGTGACCGCAGAGACATCCTGCTCTCCGCGTGCGAGCGGGCGGGGAATACGACTCTCTTTCTGCAGTTCCTTGTACCAGAGCCGGCCTTCGTCGCACATCCAGTATTGGTTCACATCAGGATTGTAACGGGGACGGAAGCGGTACATCTGGCCACGGCGATGGTAGACGTCGATGTTACAGCCGGTCGCGCACCGCGTACACACCGACTCGGTCTTCTCCAGGTACCAGACCCGCGCCTTGAAACGAAAATCTTTGCTGGTCAGCGCGCCGACCGGACAGACATCCACTACGTTGCCGGAGTAGGGATTGTCGAGTTTTTTGCCAGGGAAGAGATCGATGTAGCACCGATCGCCGCGAGCAAAGATGCCTAATTCGCTGGTCTTGGTCACTTCATCGAGGAAGCGCGTGCAGCGCGCACACAGGATGCACCGCTCCTGATCGAGGACCACCTGCGGTCCCAGGTCCACCACTTTGCGCTTCTCGACCTTCGCTTCGAGAGGAAAACGGCTAAGGTAAGCTCCGTAGTCCATGTAATAATCTTGCAGCTTGCACTCGCCCGCCTGGTCGCAAATCGGACAGTCGATCGGATGATTGATCAGCAGAAACTCCAGGACGGCGGCCTGCGCGGCTTTGACCTTGGGGCTGGTGGTCTTCACGATCATGCCCTCGGTAACCCGCGTATTACAAGCGATCTGCAACTTGGGCATCTTCTCGATCTCGACCAAGCACATGCGGCAGTTCCCGGAAATGCTCAGGGCGGGATGGTAGCAATAGTGGGGCACCTCGATGCCGAGGCGTTCGGCTGCCTGAATGAGGTTGAGACCGTCCTCGACCGTTACTTCACGGCCGTCGATTTCGAGTTTTGGCAT
>JBGPOI010000140.1:0-10222 GCA_041487975.1 Binatia bacterium
CGAACATTGGCGTCCCAAAGTCGTCGGCGAGCTCAACGGCCAGGAGGTCAAGCTCGTCAAATGCAAAGGAGCTTTCGTTTGGCACCAGCACGAAGTGGAGGATGAACTCTTTCTCGTGGTTCGTGGGCGCTTACGGATTGAGTTTCGCAACCGCGCGGTGGAGCTGCGGGCAGGGGAATTCCTGATCGTGCCGCACGGCATCGAGCACCGCACGGTTGCCGACGAAGAAGTCGAAGTCTTGGTGTGTGAGCCCGCAGCGACACGCAACACCGGCAATGTCGAGGACTCGGTCTTCACTGCTCCGCTCGGCGCCCGCCTCTGAAGAGAAGAGGGAACAAACAAATGAGCAAGCACAAGCTCTTCATCGTGGACGTTGTGGGGGGATACGGAGATGAGGACAGCAAAAGGTGAGGGAATTTCTAGGAACATAACCATTCTTCTTCATCCTGCAAGATCCACGGCAAAGGTTTTTCTCCTGACCTCTTAAATGTCACTCTGAGTGTGTCCTTCTCTTGACATTATTCCGTGGCGACTTACCTTCCGCGACATACTGACAACAGGAGGACGACTCATGCAACACTATCATTGGCACCCCATGCGCGAACTGGCAGAAGCCCAGCGGCAATTTTCCACCTTTTTTGACAATATCTTGCCCCAGGAGCCGCGTTTGCAGAACGGCCATGCGACCTGGACTCCGGCGGTGGATGTGAGCGAGACCGCCGCGGGATATGAATTCGCCGCCGAGTTGCCCGGGATGAAGCCGGAGGCGGTTGTAATCGAGGTCAAGGACAATACCTTGACGATCAAGGGCGAGCGCCCGAACGTCAGCCTCAAAGAGGGCGAGCGTTTCCATCATCGCGAGCGTCCGGCGGGCCGTTTCGCTCGTGTCTTCCGCCTGCCCAAACCGGTTGCTGCCGACGGGGTGACAGCAGTCTACCGCGACGGTATTCTGTCCGTTACCGTGCCGCTCCGGGCCGAGGCTAAGTCCCGCAAGATCCCGGTGCAAGGATAAAAGAAACCGATAAGAAAACGCCCATTCTCTCTCTCGGAGCCAAGGATATGGATCTCAATCGCTTCACGGAAAAGTCCCAGGACGCCCTGCGGAGTGCGCAAGCCCTCGCCACCCGACGTAATCACCAGGGGGTAGATGTCGAACATCTGTTGGCCGCCCTCCTGGAGGAACGCGAGGGCTTGGCCACTGCGCTGCTGGCCGCTGCCGGCATCGCCCCCAGCGCCGCGCGCGAGCGCCTTGAGCAGGAACTCGATCGCATTCCCCACGTCTCTGGCCCCGGCGCCGAGACTCAGCAGGTCTACCTCACCCAGCGCCTGGCGCGTCTGCTCACCCAGGCTGAAGATGAAGCCAAGGGGCTCAAAGATGAGTACGTGAGCATTGAACACTTGCTGCTGGCTATGCTGGTAGACGAACGTGGAGCGGCTGGCCGGCTCCTGCAATCCCTGGGGCTCAGCCGTGAACGGCTGATGACTGCCTTGCAGAAAATACGTGGCCACCAACGGGTCACGAGTCCGAACCCTGAAACTACCTATCAGGCTTTGGAACGCTACGGCCGTGACCTCACGAGCTTGGCTACTCAGGGCAAACTTGATCCCGTGATTGGCCGTGATGAGGAGATCCGGCGGATTGTGCAAGTCCTCTCTCGCCGTACCAAGAACAACCCCGTACTTATCGGCGACCCTGGCGTTGGCAAGACCGCCATCGTCGAGGGCTTAGCCCAGCGTATTGTCCGCGGCGATGTACCCGAAAGCCTCAAGAACAAACGTCTGATTGTCCTGGACATGGGGACCCTCATTGCCGGGGCTAAATTCCGTGGTGAGTTTGAAGAACGGCTCAAAGCCGTATTGAAAGAAGTCCAAGAATCCGCAGGCGATGTGATCCTCTTCATCGACGAATTGCATACCGTCGTAGGGGCCGGCGCCGCCGAGGGTGCTATGGATGCCTCCAACTTGCTCAAGCCTATGCTGGCGCGGGGCGAGTTGCACTGCATCGGCGCCACCACCCTCGATGAATATCGCAAGTACGTCGAGAAAGACCGAGCGCTGGAGCGCCGCTTCCAGCCGGTTCTGGTCGATCAACCGAGCGTGGAGGACACTATCTCTATTCTGCGCGGGCTGCGGGAACGTTACGAAGTCCATCACGGCGTGCGTATCAAAGACGCCGCCCTGGTGACCGCCGCCGTGCTCTCGCACCGCTACATCAGCGACCGCTTCCTGCCTGACAAAGCTATCGACTTGATGGACGAGGCTGCGGCCAAGCTGCGAACGGAAATTGATTCGATGCCCACCGAACTCGACGAAGTGTCGCGCCGCGTCATGCAGTTGGAGATCGAACGTGAGGCTCTGCGCAAAGAGACCGACCAGGCCTCGCGCGAGCGGCTGAACAAATTGGAAAAAGAGCTCGCCGACCTGAAAGAAGACGCCGACCAACTCAAGGCTCGTTGGGAGGTGGAGAAGCAAGCGATTGGCCGGCTGCGCGGGCTCAAAGAAGAGAGCGAAAAAACCAAAGTCGCCATGGAGCAGGCCCAACGCGAGTATGACTATAACCGCGCGGCTGAACTCCAGTACGGCAAACTCGCTCAACTCGAGCGCGACCTGGCTGCTGAAGAAGCCCGGCTCCGTGGCGAGGACGGGCAGACCCGTTTGCTCAAAGAAGAGGTGGATGAGGATGACATCGCCGCGGTAGTCTCGCGCTGGACGGGCATACCGGTGGCTAAACTCTTGGAGGGAGAGAAGGAAAAGCTCCTGCACTTGGGCGAGCATCTGCACAAGCGGCTCATCGGCCAAGACGAAGCCGTGCAGGCAGTGGCGGATGCGGTGATTCGTGCCCGCTCTGGGCTGAAAGATCCCAACCGTCCCATCGGCTCGTTCATCTTTCTCGGGCCGACGGGCGTAGGGAAAACTGAATTGGCTCGGGCGCTAGCCGAATTCCTCTTTGACAATGAGGCCAATATGGTGCGCCTGGATATGTCCGAGTACATGGAGAAGCACACCGTGGCCCGACTCATCGGCGCCCCTCCCGGATACGTCGGGTATGAGGAGGGTGGCCAGCTCACCGAAGCAGTCCGGCGGCGCCCCTACTCGGTCATTCTTTTTGACGAGATCGAGAAGGCCCACACTGACGTGTTCAACGTACTCCTGCAGATCCTTGAGGATGGCCGACTCACCGATGGACATGGGCGCACGGTGGACTTCAAGAACACGGTGGTCATCATGACGTCCAATGTGGGCAGTCACTTGATCCTGAACTATCGCGGCGGAGCTGATGCGCCGGCCTACGAGCGCATGAAGCGGGAGGTGCTCGACGTTCTCCGTCAGCAATTCCGGCCGGAGTTTCTCAACCGCGTGGATGAGATTGTGGTGTTTCACAGCCTGTCGCGAGAGGATCTCAAGGCGATTGTGGACATTCAGCTCGGCAGGCTGCGGGCGCGACTGGCTGAGCGCCATATCTCGCTGGACCTTACGGAGCAGGCGCGAGACTATTTCGCCGTCACGGGCTACGACCCCAACTACGGCGCGCGGCCACTCAAACGGCTCTTGCAGCGAGAGTTGGAGACCTCACTGGGACGCAAGTTGCTGGCAGGGGAGGTCAGTGAACACTCACGAATAGTGATTGATTGGGATGGAACGAACCTGAATTTTACTCCCTATCCCGCGGCCGCGGCAGCCTGAGGGGGAAGAGGAGTCGGCGAGTCTGCCGGGGTCAGTTCGCGCGCGACATACTGCGAGTACAGGGAGTAGCGCTTGCGGATCGCATTGACGTAGTGCACGGCCCGGCTTCCTGGAGCAGAGCCGTACAACGTCTGCATCTGGTAGGTCGGGTCTTCCAGTAAGGGTAAGACTCGCTCCATGGACTCCTGCCAGCAGTGCGGATCGTAGCCCAGCGCGTGGGCCAGGCGCTGCGCGTCTTCCACATGTCCCGACCCGATGAAATAGCTTGCCAGCATGAGAGCGAGCCGGTCATCCGAGCGACCGTGGGGAAATTGTCGCGCGAGCGTTTGCAGATACTTGACGCCCGCGGCAATATTGCCCCGGGGGGCGGTATAGTTTTTTACTCCCATGTCCTGCGCCGCCATGGGAGTAATTTGCATGAGCCCGTACGCGCCGGCCTCGCTCACCCGCTCGTTGTCAAAGCGCGACTCCTCGAAGATCAGCGCCGCGACCAAACGCCAATCCAAGCCCGCCTCCTCGGCATGACGTGCGATCAAGTGGTCATAACGGGAGAGGCGTTTGGCGAGCAGCGTGGACTCCGACACGCGGGTGATGTCACGCAGGTGCTCGGCCGTGACAAAATATTTCTCGAAAAGAATCTTTCTCAGGCCGGAGCGGTTCGCGCGCTCCAGAAAGCCGTTGATGGCGCGCAGTAGTTCGGTTTGTTCTGGTCGTACGGCCCACACTAGCCGCACCGGTTCGGGGGCTGTCCAGGCTGTGCGTAACTTACCAGGGTACACTCGGTGAGTGATTTCGGCAATCGGCTCGGGCACGAGCATGGCCGTTGCCTGTCCATATTCCACCGCTTTTACGGCGTTGTTGATGGCGTCGTCACTCTGGACCGTAGTCAAGACCGGAGGGAACGGCAGTGCGCGCGCGGGAGCCAGGAGTGCGGACGCGTAGAGCGCATCCGGCTGGACGGCGATAATTTTCCCGGCGAGATCGGCAACGTCACGGAGACTTGGTTCTGCACTTCTGGTTAAGAGCTGGGCGCGGGTTTCGAGATACGGAACCGACACGCGCAACGGCTCCCCGTCGGACTCAGTCGTGGTGACCAAGCCGGCCATCACGTCCCCTTTGCCTACTTTCAACCAGGACGTGAGTTCGACATCGGCCGGAGGAGTCAACACCTCCAGTTCGACCCCCAGTTCTCTGGCAAAGGCCAGGGCCAGTTCGTACTCGAAGCCCATCTGTTCGCCGCGATAAAGGAAATACGACGCCGCGCTGTGATGCATGAGAAAAGTGATGGTGCCGCGGCGCTGCAGGTCCGCAACAGTGAGAGGGCTACTCTCTGGCTGTCGCGCTACAGGCGTGGGGGAGGGAATTGGCCGGGGGAGAAACTCGCGACTTGACAGGCTAGCTGCTACCAGGAGGAGAACCCCAGCCCGAATGCAGACGGAGGCCATAAGGCTCTCCCAATAGCCCACCCCTGGTTGCTTGGCAAGCCCCAATGCGTTGACAGGTCGCTTTTTTTTTCCTACCGTGCTGTCATGGGCGCACGGGAAAGAATTCTCGAGACGGCAGCGCAGCTCTTTTCCCACCAGGGGTATGCCGTTACTTCCCTGGCGCAGGTGGCGCGCGCGGCACAGGTGAGCAAAGCGCTCGTCCTCTGGCACTTTGATAGCAAAGAGCACTTATTTCGCGCGGCTCTGCAGCACTTTCTCGCGCCCTACGAGATCGATGCGCACGTACTCCTGGGGCTCGGTGAGAGTGAACAGGTCGAGAAGTTGATCGACGACTATTATGATTTCATCGCCGAGCATTTACCCTCGGTGCAATTCGTGCTTGGGCAGGTCGTACGTCAGGATGAGAACTCACAGGAGCTGGTGGCGCATGCGCGCGAACTCTATCGGGTGTATCGGGAACTGCTCAGGACCATTCTCGAACGGGGACGAGCCGCGCGCGTTTTCGCTCCGCAGGTGCGGCCTACTGAAGATGCGGCCTTGATCATGGCGGCATTGAACGGATTGTTATTACAGCACTTGGTCGAGCCGGCAGACGCCGTCCGCGCCAAGGAACTCCTTGCCCGCTTGAAGTCCGTCACGCGAGAGCGCCTCTGCTCGCTGCTCCCGCGTGACGAGGTTCCTGCTCCTCGCGTGGCGAACGCGTAACTGCCCGAGGCGCTCTCGCAGCGTGCGGGTCGTTGACGGCGAACCGTTTACTTCCCTGCTCCTGCTGTGCTACAACCCTTGCCGCGTCCCCGCTTTGGCGAAGGAGGTTATATGATCGAAAAAACCATTGAACTGACGGGTTCTTCGGCAACCAGCATTGAAGAGGCGGTGTCACTGGCTGTGGCGCGCGCGGCAGTGACGATCGACGGCATCTATCAGGTCCAGCTCACCGACATCACCGCGCAGGTCGAGGACGGTATGGTGGCGCGTTGGAAAGTGAAGATCAAGGCCACATTTCCGGTCAAGGACCGGGTACACGAGTGATGACTATGGAGAGCAAGATCCGCGAAGTCGCTGCGGGGATCTATCAGATCTACCTGCCGCTGCCCATGCGACCGAGCATCGTCAATGTGTACCTGGTGCGTGGGGGAGACGAATGGGCGCTGATCGATACGGGCATGCATAGTGAGGACAGTATCGCCACCTTCAAGGCGGCGCTGGCCGAAGTGGGCTGCCCACTTGCCGCGGTGCGCAAGCTGGTGTGCACGCATCATCATCCGGATCATTTCGGCACCTCGCGCGCTTACAAAGAACTCACCGGCGCTGAGGTCTACCTCAATTCCTTAGAAGTGCCACGGGTTGAGCGTATGCAGTCCACGACGGCCTTACCCGAGGCGCTGACGTTCTTTCGCAGCCATGGCGTGCCGGTGCTCGAATCGTCGGACGGACACCCTACGCCGGGGCGCTATTTCGGCGCCCTGTACGCGCCGGTGCTGCCGGATCATCCGCTCGACGATGGCGAGACCGTCCGCATCGGCAACCGCGAGTTGGTGGTAGTGTGGACGCCGGGACACACCGCCGGGCACTGCTGTTTCTACTTTCCGGCGGACAAAGTGCTGATCGTTGGCGATCATCTGTTACCGAAGATCACCCCGCATGTCGGCGTGTACTATTTTGGGCCGGACAACCCGCTGCAGGATTTCCTCAATTCTCAACAGAAAGTGCAGCAGTTCGATGTTGAGCTGGTCTTACCGGCGCATGGGGCGGTGTTCAAAGACCATCGTCACCGCGCCCAACAGATCATCCAGCACCACAAGTTCCGTCTGCAAGAGATGCACGACTCGATCACAGGGCACGCCCGGACTGCTTATGAAGTCGCCATGGAGATCTTCGATTTCGGGCCGGATCGTCCCTACTTTCACTTGCTGGCGGCGACCTTTGAGACGCTAGCTCATCTGCACCTACTGATGTACGACGGCAAGGTGAAGCGGCTGGAAGAAGACAGTCAGATCAAGTTTATCGCACAGTAGATAAGGAATCCTTCTCGGACATCGTCTTGCAGGAGAAGCCGCGTGGACTTACGCGGCTTTTTCTTTTGTGCGGGTGAAAAAACTCTTGACGAATAGCAGGGGGAGGAGAGTAGAGACTCTGGCGGTATTGCAAAAGAGAAACACTCCATTTGAGGGCAAACGGGAAGGGAGAGGAATGTTTCTCAAGGGATGGACGAACCAGAGGGGTGCACTCGCGCCCCCGAGCACTGTACGGGAGGGAGATTCACATGTATAAGCGTCTCGCAATATTCCTACTCTTTGTGATGGTCGCGTGTATTGCCATACGCGTCGGCGCGCAGCAAACTACGCCTGCCACCGGACCAATGCCACCACCGCCAGAAAACGTACCACGGCCGCTTCCCCCACCGCCGGGCCCACTTCCCGACGTACCGAGTGACGTGAAAGTGCCGCAGAAAGCACCCGTCGACGACGATGAAGGGCCTCTCATTGCTGGAGTGCCGTATAAAGAGGTCTGGGCGATCATCAGGCGCAATCGGGAGGAACTTATGAAGATACCGGGCGTGACTGCTGTCTCCGTCGGGGAGAAGGGGATCATTATCACCATTCGCGACCTAGAAGCCCAGAAGGCACTCCCAGCCTCAATTGAGCGACTCCCAGTACAAATAGAGCTGGTGCCGACCCTGCCTCCACCTCCAGGAGTGATCGTGCTACGGCCTGGGGGGGTGCGGGAGGAGGCAGACACCTGTCCTAAAGGATTTCAGGAGGTGATGCAGTATGATTGGCGCTTTTGTCTTGCTCCTGGGGATCCGGGACCTATTCCTCCTCTGATGATACCGCCGATTGCAGGGATTCCGTATGAAGAGGTATTAGAGATTTTGGAGCGCCATCGAGAAGAACTGGTACGGTTACCGGGCGTGGAAGGAGTAGGAATAGGGGATGAGGGAATTGAGGTCCGAACCACGAATCCAGCCGTGGTACCTTCCACGATTGAAGGCCTCCCGGTTAAAGCACTGCCTTCTGAAGGTCCGGGACAAGCCGCCAGTCACACTGAGAGTACACAGATTCGCCCGCTACATGGCGGAGTGGCGATTGATGGTGGGTATTTACGCGGTACCCTTACTAGTGTGGCGCTCTCAGAGGGGAAACCCTTTTTAATTTTCCCCACGCATATTATGCCGGGGACTCAGCCAGGGCCACCTGCTCCAATGGCGTGCAACATGCCCTCGCCTTGTCCACCGGCACCATCAGGACAGTCTTCTCCAGTCCATCAGTGTCTTCACCGGACTTTGCCACCAACCGTGGTGCCAATCATCCGGCAGCCTCTGTCTACATCTCCTTTAACGGAGCAGGTTGGCTTCCACAGTCAGAACGAAAATGGGGTTCGACGTATGGTATGGAATGAACGCGACCGACCTGTCCGTGCAAGTGTACCCAGCGTTCCACTCCGTGGTCGCAGGGCAGGGCGCGTGCGCCTGGGCCTACATCAAGAACACGGGCACGGTCACCGCGAGCAGCGTGGCGATAACGAACGACACCACGTATTCTCCCCAGCCGGCGTTTAATTACCAGAACCCGGCAGGGCTGTGGAATACCCCTTACAATATCCCAGCGGGGCAAACGGCGAGATTTGCTGTGTGTCTGAACCTCAGTCAAACGCAGAGCCCGATTAATTGGATTCTCAACTTCTACGGCACCAACGCCGCGTCGCCCGTCATTAAGGCGTCGTTCAACACGTTCGGGACGACCTGGACGGCCACCGCGACGCCCGATCCTGCCATCTCGACGGCCACGTTCAGTAACGATGATGTCGTGCATACCGGCGGACCCAATGGAACCGGCGCGTTCTCTCTCACCACAGTGAACAGCGTCACCAGCGGCGATGTCACGATCACGCTGGATACCGATTGGGGCTATGGCGGGCTGCCCTACTGGCTCTGGGTGTGTGAAACCAACGCACAGGCGCAGTGTATGACACCGCTCTCACCCTCGCTCAGCGTGCACCTGGACGCGAACGCTGTCCATTACTTTTCCGTCTTTACGCAGGGGCAGGGACAAGCGGTCACGTACGATCCGTACTACTACCGCGTGTTTTTCCGCATCCGGCAAGGGCTCAACACTCCGACGGGGCTGCTCATCGGGGCAGCGGGACTGAGCATCACGACCAATTAATGCCAGTCGGCCATGCCATGAAAGTTGCTTCTTTGCTCGCAACTTGGTATCAACGGTCTACGCATGCGTTACACCATCGTTGATATTGAGACTCGCATCGACAAGGGCTTAGTGCGGGCAATTTACTTTCCTCACGCTGAAGTTTCGGAGGAAGACGCCTACACCCAGGCCCGTGAACGCCTGCGGCAAGAGCAAGGCAATGATTTCTTCCCGATCTCGTTTCATGTCCCGATCTCTATCGCCGTTGGCCAAGTGAATGACGAGCGAGTACTGACCGGTGTCGAAACGGTCAACGAGAACGACTACAGCGAGGAGTCGATCGTCCGGGTTTTCTGGCAGCGCCTAGAGCGTTTCCCGGGAACATTGGTGACCTTTAATGGTCGGAGCTTCGACCTGCCCGTTCTAGAATTGCAGGCGCTCAAATACGGCTGCCAGGCGCCACGCTACTTTAGCGGCAAGGCCCGCAACCGCTATGCCGAGGAAGGACACTTTGACCTCTACGACTTTCTCACCAACTATGGCGTGCACCGCCTGCGCGGCGGATTCAATCTGCTGGCCAAGATGATCGGCCTGCCCGGCAAGACGGAAATCGATGGCTCGATGGTGCAGCAGTTGTGGCAGGAAGGACGCTTAGGCGACATCCATCGCTACTGCCGCCATGATGTGATCCAGACCTATTTTCTCTTTTTACGGGTCGAACTGCTGCGCGGCCGGCTGACCCCGGAGCAATACGATCACGTACTCACTCAGAGTGCGAGATTTCGCGAAGAACTTGGGGGTGGAGGAGAAGAGAAAGACTCGGAGGGGTGAGGCTGAAACGCTCACCCCAACCCTCTCCCGCGTGCGGGAGAGGGAGAAAACCGGAATGCCGCTACGCTGCCTTTGCTCTCTTAGAAAACGAGGAGTGACGTGTCGAAAGGGCATGAC
>JBGPOI010000141.1:0-10187 GCA_041487975.1 Binatia bacterium
AATAGCTCTCGCAGAAATCATGCCAGAAGCATCATATTGCCGAGAGATGATCACGTGCGCTTCTAGACTCTTGAGCGGGCTCAATTTTCTCACCCGAGAGGCAAGCCTCAATTTTCTCTTAGCCTTGCTTCCTCTTGGCACTACATATCGGCGTGATATATCCGGCTGATATGCAAACCCACTTTGAACAAGCTCGCTTGCGGTTAGAGAGCCTGATTGAGATCGCTCAGTTGCTGACGAGCACGGTCGAGCCGGATGATCTGCTCAGGGTAATTCTCGCATCCGTCATCCGGCTGTTCGCAGTGGAGGGCTGTAGTATCGGGCTGATTGATGAAAACAAGCAACAGCTCACGTTCGTCTTTTCCATAGGTGGAGCAAAGGTCGAGGAATTTCGTATCTCTCTCGATAAAGGTATAGCGGGGTGGGTGGCGCGCACGGGGCAAGGGGTCGTGAGTAATGACGTCTCGCGGGACTCTCGGTTTTTTAGCGGGATTGACCGGCAAACCGGGTTCAAGACGCAGTCTATTTTATGTACTTCGCTCAAACAGCACGACCGGATCATTGGGGTGATCGAAGCGATCAATACAACCAACCCAGAGGGGTTCACGCCGGCGGATCTCCAACTCCTCATGGCCTTTGGCGGGTTGGCGGCAACGGCGCTCACCCGCGCGAAGGTGTTCGCTTCCGTACGCAACGTGAGTGCGGTAATCCAGGAAACAATCCAGGATCGCTACCGCCTTGTCCTCAGCCCTAGTACAGCGATGCAAGAAGTGTTGCGCCTGGCCCGCGCGGCTGCAGGCACGGTCTCTACCGTCCTCCTGTTAGGTGAAAGTGGCACCGGCAAGGAAGTTGTGGCGCGTGCGATCCACCAGTGGAGCCCACGGGCGGAGCATCCTTTCGTCGCGGTCAACTGCACAGCACTCACACCCGACCTGCTGGAAAGCGAGCTGTTCGGTCACGAGAAGGGGGCGTTCACCGGGGCTATCGCGCAGAAAAAGGGAAAGTTTGAACTGGCGGACGGTGGAACGATTTTCCTGGACGAAATCGGCGACCTCGAACTCCCCCTCCAGGCCAAGTTCTTGCGTGTCGTACAGGAAAAAGAGTTTCAGCGAGTCGGAGGCGTAAAGGACATCCGTGCCGACGTGCGTATCCTGGCCGCGACCAACCGGGACTTGCGCCAGGCGATGCACAAGGGCGCATTTCGCGAAGATCTGTATTACCGGCTGAACGTCGTTTCCCTTACCCTCCCCCCGCTCCGCGACCGGCGCGAGGACATTGCCATGCTCACGCGTCATTTCGTGGAGCGCTCTTGCCGCGAGGTGAATCGCGCGCCGATGGGGATCGAGCGCGCGGCGCTGGAGTGCCTACAAGCCTACTCCTGGCCGGGCAACGTTCGCGAGTTGCAAAACGCCATCGAGCGGGCCGTCGTGCTCGCCTCCGGCCCTGAGATCGCGGCCGCCGATCTTCCCGCCGAGGTGCGCAAGCAACTCACTAATCCCGCAAACACGGCGGTACAGGGCGAAGAAATCGCTGACGCACTGTCGCTGGCGGAAGCGATCAATGTCTTCACTCGCATCCGGATTCGCCAGGCGCTCGAAGCGGTCGGTCACAATCAGACCGAAGCCGCGAAACGCTTGAGTTTACCTCAGTCCAACCTGTCCAGATTGATGAAGCGTCTCGGTTTGCGGTAAGAGCGTGGTGCCGGTAGAAGAACGAAGGGCAAATCTTCTCTCTCGCGCTGAGAGAGAGAAAAATAGGACGCAGTCGATAGGAGAGGATCACAACCAATGAAAAGAAATCGCCGTTTCGCAGTTCTCCCCTTCGCTTTTCTCGGCATTCTCTTGAGTTCGCCGGCCAAGGCCCAACTCAAATCCGGTGACACGCTCGGCAAGGAGAACTGACAAGCGGCAAAAGGGCTGAGGACTGAGCAGTTGAGTAGGGTGGGCACCGCCCCCCCCTCTAGTTTGCCCAAGAGAAGAGAGAAAGAATGTCGAGTATGGAATCGCACAACGTCGAGCGCAAGCTCGCAGCCATCCTCAGTGCCGATGTCAAAGGCTACAGCCGCCTCATGGGCGATGATGAGGTAGCCACCATCCGCACGCTAACCGCTTACCGCGAGGTGATGGGGGCATTGATCCGGCAGCATCGCGGCCGAGTGGTGGACGCTCCCGGTGACAATTTGTTGGCCGAGTTTGCCAGCGTGGTGGATGCTGTGCAGTGTGCGGCCGAGATTCAGCAAGGGCTGAAGCTGCGCAACGCCGACCTGCCGCTCGATCGCCGGATGGAATTCCGCATCGGCATCAACCTTGGCGACGTCATCGTCGAAGGGGAGCGCATCTACGGCGACGGGGTCAATATTGCCGCGCGCTTGGAAAGCTTGGCTGAAGCGGGAGGGATCTGCATCTCGGGGATGGTCTACGACCAGGTCGAGACCAAGCTCGCTTTGCCGTATGAGTACCTGGGCGCGCAAGTGGTCAAGAACATCACTAAACCCGTGCCGGTGTATCGGGTGCGGATAGAGCCCGAAGCCACGGCCTCAGCGGTGAGCCAGCCCGTGCTTCGACAAGCTCAGCACGAACGGTTAGAGAACCGGGCCCCGATCACTCTGAGCCTGTCGAAGGGTGATCGAGCGTTCGAGTCGCTAGACAATCCCTCAATTGCCGTGCTGCCTTTTGCCAATATGAGCAGCGACCCGGAGCAAGAGTATTTTAGCGACGGCATCACTGAAGACCTCATCACCGATCTTTCCAAGCTCTCGGGTCTTTTTGTCATCTCCCGTAACTCTGTCAATCTGTATAAAGGCAAAGCGGTCAAACCCGAGCAGGTCAGCCAAGAACTCGGTGTGCGGTACGTGCTGGAAGGCAGTATCCGCAAAGCAGGCAACCGGGTGCGTATCACGGCGCAGCTCGTAGACGCCACCACCGGCTATCACGTGTGGGCTGACCGCTATGATCGGGACGTGCAAGACATTTTTGCCCTGCAAGACGAAGTGACGCAGAAAATTGTCGCGGCCCTTGAAGTGAAACTCACGGAAGGCGAGCAAGAGCGCCTGGGGCGACCGCTCACCAACAATATCGAGGCCTATGACTACTACCTGCGCGGACTCGATTGCCATACGTACGCTACGGAGGAAGCCAATGCTCGGGCACGGCAGATGTTTGCCAAAGCCGTCGAGCTCGATCCGCAATTTGCCGCGGCATACGCCTGCCTGGGCTGGGCGTATTTTGATCAGTGGAGCTTGGGCTGGAGTCAGGACCTTCAGACTTTGGAGCAAGCATTTGCCTTGGCGCAGCAGGCTATCGCTGTAGATCCCCTTCTGCCCGATGGCCACAGGTTATTAGGCATTGTCTATTTGTGGAAAAAACACTATGAGCTGGCGATTGCCGAAGTGGAGCGGGCGCTTGCCCTCGATCCTAACCATGCCGATGCCTACGTGGCGCTAGGAGACATTTTCAATTGGGCGGGGAGAGCGGAGGAAACCGCTCCCCTGGTGGAAAAGGCAATGCGCCTGAACCCGCAGTACCCCAGCTGGTACCTCTGGGACTTAGGCCACGCTTATTATTTGATGGGACGGTACGAGGAGGCGATGGCGACCTTCAAGCGGGTGCTCGCCCGTAACCCCGATTTCATGCCGGCCCACGCATATCTTGCTGTCATCCACAGCGAGTTAGGTCTGGAGGAAGGAGCGCGCGCCGCGGGAGCGGAATTCCTGCGCCTGAGTCCTGAGTTATCGCTCGACGCGCTCAGACAAAGACTTCCCTACAAAGATCCGACCGTATTGGAGCGCATTCTCAACGCCGCGCGCAAGGCGGGGCTGAAGTGAGTGCTGAACAATGAGTGCTGAGCGCTGAGTAAAAGAAGGGGGCCGTTTACGTTTGACGCTTTACGTCCGCTCTGAGTGATCCGCCAAAAGAGGACTAGGCAAGGGAGGCGGTCTCCATCCTCTCGCTCTACGGTCATTGCCCTTCCCCAGACTCCAGAATAACGCGGTCCTTCGTCAAAATCCCCGCACCATAGAAGCGTGCTGTGGCGACGATGATGCGATCATGCAGTTCCGGGATATTCTGTACCTGAACAACTGCATTGAAAATCTCCGGACTAAGGCCGACGATCTCAAATTCCTGCTTCTCACGAATCAGCCGATGCATCTTGGCAAAATCGAATTGGACTCTGCCCTTTTCGGCGATATCGAGGGCTTCCGCCAGCACGATTGTTGGCACCAATAAGCGGCCATTCCGTGCTCGCGTCTCGTCGATCTTCTCTTTCAGTGCCAGCTTTAAGCGTTTGCTACCGGTGAAATACCAAATGAGCACATGTGTATCGACGACGTAGAGGTCTGCCATCTACAGGTCCTTCAGATCCCGGCACAGGCTCTGTTTTGCCTCCTCGATTATCTCCTCCGGCACATCTTCGCCCCGTACAGAACCAAAAAGCGAGGGAGGGCTAGCAAAAGGGATCATAGAGGGTGCCGCTAACTGTCGGAGTAGGTCCCGTTTTAGGTGCTCCAGTTCCTGTTCAAGCCGGTGCACCCGCCACAAAAGATTCTCTTCCTGTGCTTCAGCCATAAATCACTTCCTTTGCCTTCGTGCTTCTTGAAGTGCCGCTCGTCACCGGACCTCCCTACTCTACTTCTGCTGCATTCCGCCGACAAGCGAACCCCTTGCTCGGTCAATCCTCAGTCCTCATCCACTTAGCCCACCCTACCGCACCCGCTGCACCTGCTCCAGGCGATCACTGAGAATCTTGGAAATATTGAAAAAGATCTCGCTGGCGATACGCGGGTAGCGGCGTTTGATGCGCGTCAGGAAACGCTCGTTTACCGCTAACACTTCCACATCCTCTGTCGCGACCACATCAGCCATGCGCTCATGATGGCGGATGAGGCCCATCTCGCCAACGACATCACCACGCTTTATTTTGGCAAGGTGCCGTGGCTGGCCATTCGTATTGAGTACGATGTCTGCTGCGCCAGTGATCACCACATACATTTCGTTGCCCATCTCTCCCTGGCGGATGATGTGCTCGCCGCGCGGAAATGCTTTCAGTTCGCCCATCAGGGTAACAATCTTGGCCTGGAACGGACGCAAGCCCGCAAACAACGGGATCGTTTTATGGGGGTCCTCACCCAGCCTGAGGTAGAGGACATTCCACAAGCTAATGATCGGCGTGGTGGCCAGCAGGGCCGGCAGGAGCACCACTTCCGATGCCAGTCCGACGAGGATGGTGACGGCCGACAGGAAGCCAAACTCCTGTACCGGCACGAAGGTCGAGAAACAGAGTGTGAGAAAACCAAAGAAGAAGAGCAGAGACACATAGAAAGTGGGTTTTCCCACCGTGCCGAGACAGTCCAAGAGCGCCTCCTCCTGGTCCGCGGTCGTGCGCACCTCCGTGCTCAACTTGTGCATAATATGGATGGTGTCATCGACCGCGAGCCCCAGAGCGATCGAAGCGATGATGCTGGTGGTGATGCTGAGAATGACACCGGTGGCTCCCATCAGGCCGAAGAGTACCAGGATCGGGTAGAGATTGGGGATCATGCCGATAATCCCGACACGGATGGAGAGAAACATGGCCACCATAACCACGAAGATGACCCCGCCGGTGAGGGCCAGGCTCTGGACTTCGCCACTAATCAGGCCGCCGGTCGTGCGCGTGTAGAGAATCAGGTTGCCGGTGGGATGGGCATTGAGTTCAGCTGGAGGGAAATGCTCTTTAGCGAATGCCTGGATCTGCGCCACCAAGGCAGCGATCTCGCTGGGACGGGAGAGCGAGGTGCGCACCAGAATGTTCGAGCGCGAGTAGTTGGGGTGGTTCACGAAGCCAGAGAACGTAGTGGGGCTGAGAAAGATCATCTGCAGAGCATCTGGCAGTTGGGCGGGGTTGTCCCAGAAGGTCGTCTTTTTTTCCGGTGGCGGAGGTGCGTCCACCCCTTCCTCCGGCGGCAGCGACTGCAGGGCGTTATCGACCGTCTCGACAACATCGACGAAGGAGATGGTCTTATCCACGCCGGGCAGGGAATCCAGGTAGAGCTGCAGGTCTTTTATTCTTCTCAGCGTGTCCCATTGTTTCATGAGGTCCGGGGTTGAACCGTCAACCACCACGTAAAACACTAGGGTACCGGCGAGATGGCGACCAACAATGTCGGCAGCCTGCCGGATCGGATGGTTCTCACGAAAGACCGACAGAAAGTTGGAGCCCACCTGAATCGAGGGAATCGGCCAGGCCGAGAGCAGAGCCAGGACGAAGGCACCGATGAGGACAGCGTAGCGATGGCGGATCTCCCCCTGGACCAGTTTGCGCAGCGCGGCGCTCAACCCCGGAGAGAAGTCTTCTCCTTGCCTGGCCGGCATCGGGAGCAGCGCCAGCAACGCCGGCACCAAGGTCAGAGAGAGTACCGCGGAAAGGATGATGCCCACCGAGGAATAAATGCCCATTTCCCGGACGCTGACAATTTGCGTGACTATCTGTGAGAAGAAACCCAGAAAGGTCATCGAAGCAGCAATCAGAACCGGCGCGGCGACGCCCCCTAAGGTTTCCAGCACCACCTCGTCCACTGGGCGGCCGGGTCGGGCCAGTTCGTAATATTCCGCCATCACGTGCAGCGAATACGCAGTGCCGATCACCAGCACGAGCACGGGCAACATCACGCTGCCCAGGCTCAGAGAGCTGCCAAAGAGCACCATGATCCCCAAGATCCAGATCAGGCTGGTAATCACGGTCACAGTGGGAAGCAGCACCCCGCGCACGGAACGGAAACACAGAAACAACACCCCCATGACGAGGAGCAGAGTCACGGGCAACATGTTGCGCAAGTCCTGCGTCATGGTCTTCGCGGAGTAGGCTTTGAAATGGGGCAGGCCGGTGTAGTAGATCTGCTCTGGTCTCTGCTCCCCATCCACGATGGCCTGAATCTTTTCATCGACCCCGCGGCGGACGAACTCATCTTCGTTAATGCTCTCCAGAAAAGAGAGGGTGATGGCGGTCGCCTTGCCGTCCAGGGAGACCAGATTCTTCAGGTAGATGGGATTATTGGCCAGCTTCTGCTTGAGGTCCTCCCAGGCTTCAGGCGTAGATGGGATGTCCGGAACGAGCAGATCTTGCTCCGCTCCCGTCACCTTGGCGAGGATGTCGGACGCATTGGTGAGGCTGAGCACGCTCTTCACCTCGGGGATTTTTCTGAACTCGTCGGTGAGACGCTGGACCTTCTGCAGTACCTGTGGCGTGTAGATATCGTCGGCGATGAGGCCAATCACCGCCACATCATCACTGCCAAAGAGCCGACGGACGTCATCGTAGTACAGCTTCTCCGGATCGCCCTGCGGCAGCATGCTTTCGACCGAACTGTCGGTACGGATGTGACGCGCGTAGTAGGCAAAAAAACCGGTCAGCAACAGGAGAAAAAAGAGGAGAATCTTCGGCCGATGGACAATCAGATGAGCGATCCGTTTCATACCCCCTCCCCGACCTAAATGTGAGCGCTATTTACCGCTCGCCCCAATGCAGCTTGCTGCGCAGCACGTCGAAAAAGGTGCGGTTGGGTGACTTGATCAGCGAGACGGTAATCCCCGAGCGTTTGACGCCGATGGTATCCCCCCGCTTGAGGGCCTGTCCCTCCTGACCGTCAAGCGTGAGAATAACATCCTCATCGGCCGTGCGCAGGACAATCTGGACATACGCATAATCAGGAAGAACGATCGGCCGGTTAGTCAACGTGTGCGGGCAGATCGGCGTCAGGACCACCACGCCCACCGCAGGATCGATAATCGGCCCACCGGCGGAGAGAGAGTAGGCAGTCGAACCAGTCGGCGTGGCGACAATCAAGCCATCGGACTTGTACGTGCAGACGTACTGATCGCCCACCCAGACTTCCAGGTCGATAATCCGCGCCAGTGCCCCCTTGTTGATCACCACATCGTTGAGCACCTGAAACGCGCCGATCCGCTCACCGCCACGGACCAACACGGCTTCGAGCAGGCTGCGGCGCTCGACTTCGTACTCGCCGTCCAGCACCCGGTCCAGCGTGGAGAAGAGTTCACTCGTTGTGGTCTCAGTGAGAAACCCCAGTCCGCCCATATTGACACCGAGGATCGGCACCTCGCGCCTGCCGACGCGGCGGGCCATACTCAGCAGCGTGCCATCCCCACCCAGGACAATGGCCAGGTCGGCGCGTTGCATGATCTCAACCTTACGCCACCCCTGCGTGAACCCCAGTTCCTGACAGGTCTCATCTTCAGGCAGGATCGTCTTGCCGCGCGCGTGCAGCCAGGCCGCCAGTTCGCGGCCCAAGGTCATGGCCTCAGGCTTATTCCGCTTGACCACTAAACCGATCGTGTCCATGCCTGCTCCGTAAGCACAACGCTCTCCCCTTTATGCGGGTCTTGGGTATAATGGCGCTCTGATGCCAACGCGTTCTGACGATTTGTTCGCCCATAGTGCCGCAAAGGTTGCAGCCAAGAAAGCCCCTCTGGCCGAGCGCATGCGACCACGTACACTCGACGAATACGTCGGCCAGGCACGTCTACTGGGCCCTGGCCGCCTGCTCCAGCAGATCAGCGCGCGCCAGACTTTGCCGTCGTTGATCCTGTGGGGACCGCCGGGTTGTGGCAAGACGACGCTCGCGCATCTCCTGGCGCAGACGGTACAAGCGCCGTTCGTCGCCTTTTCGGCCGTGCTCTCGGGAGTCAAGGAACTCCGTCAAATTCTCGACGAAGCCCGCGAGCAGCGTCGGCTGCACGGCGAGCCCACGACTCTGCTCGTCGATGAAATCCACCGCTTCAACAAGGCCCAACAAGACGCCTTCTTGCCGCACGTGGAAAAGGGCTTGATCGTGCTCCTCGGCGCGACGACGGAGAACCCGTCGTTCGAGGTGATCGCACCGCTGTTGTCGCGCGCTCAGGTGGTCGTCCTCGAACCCCTGAGCCCGGACGACCTGCTGCTTTTGCTAAGACGCGCCTTGCAAGACGAGGAACGCGGCCTCGGCGCTCAGCAGCTCACCGCTGATGAGGAAGCGTTGATGTTCCTTGCCCAGCACGCCCAGGGCGACGCTCGGGTGGCGCTCAATATCCTCGAGGTCACGGCGACCCTGGCCGCTCAGAAAGAAACGACCCACATCGACCTGCCGCTGGTCGAAGAAGCTGCGCAACACAAGGCGCTGCTCTATGACAAGGGCGGCGAAGAGCACTACAATGTCATCTCCGCCTTTATCAAGAGCCTGCGCGGCAGCGATCCGGACGCGGCGGTGTATTGGCTCATGCGCATGCTCGAAGCCGGCGAGGACCCGTTGTTCATCGTCCGACGCATGGTGATCTTCGCGGCTGAGGACATCGGCAACGCCGACCCGCACGCCTTGCCTTTAGCGGTGGCGACCAAGGAGGCGGTCCATTTCGTTGGCCTGCCCGAGGCGCGTATCCCGCTTGCGCAGGCGGCGACCTATCTGGCGACGGCGCCAAAATCCAACGCCTCATACAAAGCGATGCTGGCCGCTCTCAAAGATGTCAAGCAGCATGGTCCTTTGCCCGTGCCTTTGCCTCTGCGTAATGCCCCCACCAAACTGATGCAAGGCTTAGGGTACGGCAAAGGCTACCAATACGCTCACGATTATGAAGACGCGATGACTGACCAACAGCATCTCCCCGACGCCCTACGGGAGCGACGCTACTATCTACCCAGTGAGCGCGGGGAGGAACAGGTCATCAAGGAAAGGATGGCAAAAAACAGAAGTCAGAAGCCAGAATAAAAATCCTTGGTTCTCAATCCCCATTCCGCAATCCCCATTCCGCAATCAAAAAGGGAGGAACCCATGGCGCAACACACCACCCCCGAACCGTTCACCGTCAACGTTCCAGAGGCAGTGCTTACCGATCTGCGCGAGCGACTCGAACGGGTGCGCTGGCCGGGAGAAATTCCTGACACCGGCTGGGACTACGGCATGAACCTGTCATACCTTAAGGAACTGGTCGCGTATTGGCGCACCCAGTACGACTGGCGCGCACAAGAGCGCCGGATCAATCGCTGGCGCCACTGCCGCACGACTATCGACGGCCAAGGCATTCACTTTATCCACGAACGCGGCAAAGGCCCCAAACCTCTGCCGCTGATCATCACCCACGGCTGGCCAGGCTCGTTCTACGAGTTCATGGAGATCATCGGTCCGTTGACTGATCCCGCCGCCCACGGCGGGGACCCGG
>JBGPOI010000142.1:0-10152 GCA_041487975.1 Binatia bacterium
CTATAAAGCGGTAGGCCAGTCGCTCGGCCACGGCCTTGCCGATCTGGGTGCCACCGCTGCCCATTTCGCGCGAGATCACTACGAGACTCATGGCTGCCTCTCCTTTTCTTTCCAGCCCCTTTTATGCCCCCGCGTGCCAGCACCATACGATATTGGCCGGCTTGGCATCAAGCTTCAGGGGGAACCAGGTTCCGCTTGATCCTGTGCTTGCCGCCCCATCCCTCATGCAGCGGAACCAGGAAATCCAGTCTGATCACCTTCTCGGTGAATTTCCACTTGCCCCGGACCCGCAGCAAGGTATCTTCATAAAACCCCGCGACGGTGATCGACTCGCCTTTGAGGTCGCCCACGGCATCGAAGTAACTCTTTGACACTGCCGTGTCCCCGGTAATCATAATGACCTGATTGTGAATGAGGTGCCGCAGCACCTCCATGCGACTCCGCATATACACATCGTACCAGGCTTGCACCGCCACCCTCCCCACGTATCTCTTCCCCGGGACGAGCATCAGGTCGCAAGGGTCAGCGTGGAAGAAAGCCATGACCTCCTCAAGCGTACCGCGGTCCACTGCCCAACAATAGCGATGCACGATCTCGCGAATCTTCTCACGATCGAGCAGTTCTTGCACTCTGGGATCTGCGGCTTCAGCCATAGTTCTCCTCTGGCGTGGAAGGGGGCGAGGCGCAGGGGTTAGGGAAAAGCGGAACACATAGCGATGACAGGAGATCCCAACCCCCGACCTTCGCCTTACTCAAGTCCCGTGTAATCAAATGTCATCGGCTCAATCTCGCCGGCGTCGATCGCGCGGATGCGCTCCGCCGACAGTGGATAGCTGAACTGTTCGTTACGCATGTGAATGCGTTGCAGCAGAATCTTCCCGGTCATGGCGGCGATCTCATCCCACTCAGCCGGGGACAAGGTTTGCCGGGAGAGGCCGACGAAGCCCGAGCGCATGTGGCCGATCTCATCCACATAGACGTGCCCGCACGCTTTGGCGATGCGGTCGTGCAACTCCCCCGTGCCCGCCAACCGCATACCGGTGGCATACATGCTGCAATAACCGCCTTCCGTGAAACGCACGGCGAAGTACCCCAGCCGGCCGCGCTGCTCGCGGTACTCATAGCGGATACGCGCCAGCTCGTTGTCGGCCGCCCAGCCAGTGAGTTGTTGCGGATCAAGCTTTTCGCCGTTGAGGTAATCGTAAATGTCGGCAAACAGGCAGTAATGGAAAAACTCGGTGCGCAGGTCGTCGATCACATCCAGGACCTCATGTCGGTCCACCTCGCGGTCGATCTTGGGGAAGACCTCGCTGAGATATGCCACCGGTCCTTGAAAGAGCCCCTTTTTTTTGTCGCCGACCCCAGAGCCCCAGATCTCCTTGAAACACTGACGGCGTAACCACAGCAGGTCGGTGTCCTTGGTGCGCTGAGGACTGTGAAAATAGGTCCACACCACCTCAGCCTCGCCCGCCCAGTACGGAGCCGCCAGATCGACTAAGCGTTTCAGGTTCGGGTTAACTGCCATGATCTTCTCCAGTAATGAGGACTGAGTGCTGAGGACTGAGTGAGAAGATGTCCCAGCTATTCTTTCTGCCTTACTCAGTCCTCAGTCCTCATAGCTCAGTCCTATCCAGATGATCCCCCAGCTCACAAATCCCCTGGTAAAACAGCCTGAGCGCCGTGAGGGCCAATTTCATGCCGTTGAGCACCTCTTGGCGGTCCTTATCGTCAGTGAGATGACGCGCGATCGGCTCCCACACTCGACGGCCAGCGTGATCGTCATCCGCTTTGGTGTGGTAGGTGAAAAAGAACACCTGTTCATCATTCAGACCAAAAACACGCTTCCAGGCTTCGGCCTGGAAGTTGTGTTTGGGCATGGCGGTGATGATGAACTCATCCACCGAGGTTGCTAGCCAGCCAGCGATCCAGTGGCGAGTGCGAGCGATATTTTCCCACACGTTGAAGGCCACCTCGACCAGCGGAACCGGTCTGACCGTGTTCATCTCACCGTTGGTGAGACCGACGTTGCGACCCATCTGCCATAGCAGGGAAGTGTGCGGCTGGGCGATTTTATCATCGTACACCAATTCTTCGCGCATCTGGCCGATAGTCTTGCGCACCACCGCCAGGTCCGGACAGCGGCTCATCCAAGCCGGACGCATCACCGAACTGAGTAAGCGGTTGCGCAGGATATGTTGGAGAAGATATGCACGGCCGCGGCCACGGGTCAGGGGTTCACCTAGCCAGGGAATCTCCGCCGCGACCTGCAAGACGTGGTCACAGATGTCGTCGATGATGGAAGGGGAAGAAGTGTAGTCTGACATACGGTACCCTGGTTCTTCCTATGTAGGAGCAGTCTCTACGCTTTTCTCCCTTACACTATCGGATCATAGGGAAACACGTCCGTCGTCACATCTAGTTTGTAAAATGAGTTCTTAAACGCCTGCGGGATAACCTCCGCAACTTTCTCCGGCGTCCACCCTTCCAGATCAGCAATCTGGCGGATCGGCCGCGGTTGTGAGAAGAGAATGATCTCTTTGGCACGCACGCCGAAGATCTGGCCGGTCACTTCCTGTGCCACATCACTGGCCAAGAAAGCCACCAGCGGAGCGATCATGGTCGGGTCCATTTTTTTCAACTTCTCCACCCGCCGCTTCTGCGCTTCGGTTTCAGTCGGAATGGTGCCGATCATGCGCGTCCAGGCGAACGGCGCGATGCAGTTGGCGGTCGCGCCATAGCGGCCGAGATCAAGCGCCGTGGCTTTGGTCAGGCCGACGATGCCCATCTTGGCCGCCGCGTAGTTGGCCTGGCCGTAGTTGCCGATCAAGCCGGAGGTCGAAGTGATATTGATGATGCGACCACTCTTCTGCTGGCGCATGTGCGGCGCCGCCGCCCGGGTGCAGGCGAACGAGCCTTTGAGGTGGACGTTGATTACCGCATCCCACTCTTCTTCGCTCATGTTGAAGATCATGCGGTCGCGCAGGATGCCGGCGTTGTTGACGACGATGTCGATGCGGCCGAACTTCTCCAAGGCGGTGCCGATAATCTTTTCGCCACCGGCCAGGCTGGCGACCGAGTCGTAGTTGCTGACTGCTGAGCCACCGGCAGCGGTAATTTCCGCCACGACCTTATCCGCAGGTGAGGTGTCCCGCCCCTCACCAGCAGAGCTGCCGCCGATGTCGTTGACCACTACTTTCGCGCCCTCTTTGGCCAGCAGCAGCGCGACCCCGCGGCCAATGCCGCCACCCGCGCCGGTAACCACTGCAACTTTGTCCTTGAGCATCATCCTGTATTCCTCCTGACGGCGTCGCGCCTCTCACTTTTGCTTTGGGGCACCTTGGGCGCAAGACAACAGCCCATTGCCATTGCCTTACAGCCCGAACCCACAATCCTCACTTACGCTCTTCATAGCTCAGAGCGCGCGATGGACACTGCGCAATGGTCTGCTTGAGTGCTGCAACATCGGCCCCGGCGACATTAATCCAAGGCTGCTTGTTGACATCAAAAACTTGGGGCAAGCCTTGTACACACTTCCCCGCATGGATACAGATCTTCTCGTCATAGCGGACGGTAATTTTTTCATTGCTATACTCTTGCATAGCGATCTCCTTTCACAACCTGAGGAACGACCGCAGAGGACGCTCCTATTTCCTTGGTAAAACTACTGTCGCATTCCCCAGCACCGAGCGCTCACCGCGCTGGTTATCGCCCCACAAATGACAACGGACTACACCAGCGCCGTCTTTAATTTCTTTCTCCACCACCTCGCCCTGACACCAGGTCGTATCTCCCAGGATGTTGTGACGGCGAACCTGCACTTTCAGTTCCTTGAGAAAGCCGGCGTCACCGATCCAGTTAGTCAGCAGATGGCCCATCCACGACACGCGCTCCGGTCCGTAGTCAAACGCCCCAGGCACGCCAACCGTGCGGGCGAAATCGTTGTCCCAGTGCACCCGCTCGGGCGGCTCCGGCACACCTTGCGGATTGGGAATGCCCAGAGCTGGATGTTTCTCGTACATATCGAACGCCAGGCGATGCGCGCGGATATAGAGCCCACCCCAACCCTGCGCATAGGCAATGCACATAGTCGGTGTCATCGGCCCTTTCACCACCCACGGCAGTTTCTCTCCGACCTGCACGTCCTCGTAGTAGCGTGGTTGCGCGCCGCGCCGTTCTTCCTTCTGATAGTCGGCCTTAATCTGCTCGATCTGCTCGGGAGTGTACTCGGTTAAGCCAGTCTTGCGGTATTTGCCTCGCTCCCGCGCGGTATCGCGCTCGACGCGCATGCACCAGGAGTCGGCCCGCGCCACGAGATCATGGCGCGGGTCATAGAACTCGGTCGTATAGATTTGCTGGATCGCCCGGCCGGCGAAGGCACCCTGTTTCTCGATCAACGCCTTGAGATAACTCTTAGCGGTCAGGCGGTCACCCAGGCGGATCGGTCGGAGCCACTCCCACTCCGTTCCTCCGTACATCGCATGAATGCCGGGCAACCCGCCGACATAGCCACTGACGATGCGGTCGAAAGCATACAGAATGGTCGGTGGCGCCAGCAGCGTGCCATATTGCGTCTGCGCGGCATAGGCTTCATCCGTCCACAGGGGATTGTCGTCGCCGATACCGTGGGCGTAGTGACGGATCGCGTCACGGGTGGCTTCAGTGATATGCGGCGGCGGCGGTTCTTCGATCGGCGCGTCGATACGCTTGCGCAGATCGTCCAGCGCGGCTTCAGTGATTTTGGGAAAAGTCAGTTGTTGTGCCATAAGTTTAGAGAAGAAGCGTTCAGCCGTCAGCGATCAGTAGAACGCAGGCCACAGGCTATAAGCATAAGGCTAAAGGGAAACCTCCTAAAGCCTGTAGGCTGTAGCCTTCAGCCCGTCCTCGCTCTGCTGACAGGCGTTAAGGTTGCCCTAGAATTGCCACGCACGAGACCGCCCCCGGGCCGCCGACGTTGTGCACCAAGCCGAGCTTGGCATCTTTGACCTGACGCGGACCGCCTTGCCCGCGTAGTTGCGTCACGATCTCATAGACCATGCGCACGCCGCTGGCGCCAATGGGATGACCGAAGGACTTGAGCCCGCCACTGGGGTTCACCGGAATATCCCCAGTAAGCGCCGTGCGCCCCTCTTCGATCAGCTTGGCCCCTTCGCCCTTCTTGGCGAAACCGAGATCCTCATAATTTGTGATCTCGGTCCAGGTGAAGCAGTCGTGCACCTCTGCCACGTCGATCTCTTTCAGAGGATCTTTGATACCGGCCATGGCATAGGCTTGGGCCGAGGCGTGCTGAGTGGAACGAAAGCCAAGATAATCGAAGGTCGGGTCCATAAACGGCCGGCCACTGGTGACCGCCAAGCCGACGCCTTTCACCAGGATGTAGTCGTTGCGGTATTTCTTCGCCAGGTCCGCGCGGCAGACGATCGCTGCGGCAGCCCCATCGGTCGTCGGGCAGCAGTCATACAAACCGAAAGGATAGGCAACGATCGGCGCGGTGAGGACCTCTTCGGGGGTCACTTTCTTTTGCAGATGGGCTTTGGGGTTTAAGGAGCCATTGTAGTGGTTTTTCACCGATACCTTGGCCAACGTTTCGCGCGTGAGCCCAAAGGTATGCATGTAGCGCGTCGCAGCCAGGGCGAAGAGGCCCGGCGCGGTGGAGCCGTCGTTGTGGTAAGGGTGGACCCCTTCACGGGCGATGCCACGTCCTGGACGGTCCTTATATTTTTCCACACCCAGGACTAGAGCCGTATCGTACATGCCCGAGGCCACAGCCAACACAGCGTGGCGGAAGGCATCGGTGCCGGTAGCGCAGAAGTTCTCCACCCGCGAGATCGGCTTGTTGTACAGGCGCAGCGCGTCACCGAGCGAGACGGCAGCCTTGCCGTGGCCTTGCGCCGGCGAGTAAGTCCCGAGCCAGGCCGCTTCGATTTCTTCGGGCGTGATCTTGGCGTCATTAAAGGCCGCGAAGGCCGCTTCGACAGCCATCTCCTCATAGCCTTGGTCAAAGTTGTCACCGAATTTAATACATCCGACACCGATGACCGCGACCTGATCCTTAAGCGAGTGGGCCATGGCTCCCTCCTTACCTCTGTTGCCAGAATTTAGCTTTCAGAGATTAGCTATCAGCTTCAAGAATAATCGGTAAGAGCGGTTTATGAACCGCCCCCGCGCCGTCTAGGAACTGCTCGTGTCGAGGAGAGACGAGGGGTTCCTCGCCTCTCCTCCATTCAGGGCAGGTGTGTTGCCGTGCGTTTTGCCCTCACGAGATCGGCAGTTTGGTCATGAGCGCCAGGGTTTCGTCCTCAACAATTTCGCTGATTTGCGGCGCAAACTTTGCCATCTCCGGGTCCGACAGCGCAGCCTGAAGCGCATTGGGATCAGGCAGCTCCCAGAAATCAACGACGGTGTTGAGGCGGCCAACCACGCTGGCATAACTACCGAGGAGCTTCCAACCATGCTTGCCCACAACGGGAGTCAGAGTGTTCAGCAGAGAAATGAAGTCCGAGAGCTTCCCTGCCCGCAACTTAAGTGACGCCTGTAGATAAACCATAGACCCTCCTTATCTGACGAAGATAGGTCCAGTTAGCACTCGGCGGAGCAATCAGTCAAGGTTGCAAGATTGACACCGCCCGCGGGGCTCTGTACACACGCACAGAGACACGAAAGGAGATGACACATGGACTTGGGGTGCTCAAGCCGTGATCCCACATCCTGGCCTTCCCTCGCAAGGGAGGAAGGAACAAATTGTTCTTGCTGAAAGTTGACGGCTGATAGCCGGACGCTTACCATATTTGCCCGGAACCCTTGAATAGCAAATATTGCTAATCTCTGTTATCCGTTGTAGGGTCGTAATGAGCGTGGAGCGCTGAAGGAGCAAAATCGCCATGAACGTGTCTCTCACCCCCGAACTCGAAGATCTCGTTAACCAGAAAGTCAGTAGTGGCATGTATCACTCGGCGAGTGAGGTCATTCGTGAGGCACTGCGGCTGCTGAAGGAACAAGATGAGCTGAGACAGTATCGCCTCGAACAACTCCGCAAAGAGATTGCTATCGGCCTGGAACAGCTTGACCGCGGTGAAGGGATTCCCGGAAAGGTGGTATTTGATAGACTTCGGCAGAAAAGCCGGACCCGCCGCAACGGGGGAACATGAGCGACCTCATATTTTCTCCCCAAGCTAATCAGGATCTTGCCGAGATTTGGGATTTTATCGCGCAAGATGACATTAACGCAACGGATCGGGTTTGCGACGACATCGAACAAAAGTGCCAGGCCCTTGCGCAAACTCCTGGAATGGGACGTGTGCGCGATGAACTCGCTCCGTCGCTGCGGAGCTTCCCGGTGGGCAAATTACACCATCTTCTACCGACTCATTGTAGACGCTGTCGAGATCACTCGTATCCTGCATGGAGCGCGGGATCTCAGGAGCATCTTCGAATAAGCCTCTTGACCTTCTCAGGAGCTACCCCATGATCGATCCCATCACCGTTGAGGTCATTCGCGCGGCGATGAATGCCGCCGCCGAAGAATGGCGGTAGACACCACCGAGTTTTACCAGGAGGGGCTGCGTCTGCAATCGCTCAAGCTGTTCCAGCGTGGCGTAGAAAACCGCGACGTGTGGCGCCTCCGCAATCACCGTGGAATACTCTCTCCGCGTATCCCGCGGCGGTCATCGAGCTACGCGAAGAAATCTGCGGCCGCCCCGCCGGCCAATGGGTAATCCAGCGATACAAATCCGATCGCGAGCGCAGAGTCGCAACGTGAACAACACCCTGTGAGAGAATAAGGGGGAACTCACCATGACACCCGAAGAACAACTCATCCAGCAGTATTTTGCCGCTTTCAACCGTCACGACATCGAGGGAGTGATGGCCTGCTTTCACTACCATCCCCTCATCATTGACTCGCAAGGAAGACACTTTGCCAGCCGAGAGGAGATACGGCGCTATTACGAGACCTCTTTTGCGCTTTTTCCTGACGGCCGTTGCGACCTGCGCGTGCTGACCGGTCACGATGGCCGCGGGGTAGCGGAATCCCTCTTTCACGGCACGCGTCCGCGGGAAGGCAAAGTCATCGAG
Organism: Binatia bacterium; assembly: GCA_041487975.1. GTDB lineage: Bacteria > Desulfobacterota > Binatia > Bin18 > Bin18 > JACQEL01. The sequence goes on from JBGPOI010000142.1 coordinate 8,071, forward strand.
GCGCTCGGCGCCGAGGTGGTGGAGGTCGTAGACGGCAAGATCAAGGAGTTGCGCGATTACCATCGGCCCGTGCCGGTTCAGGCGGCATAAAAGCCCTTATAGAGGGTTTGGTGTTGGTCAACCCTGTTTAAGAACAGCTCTGGAACGCGTTCCATAGCTGTTCCGTTGCTCCCCAACACCGTACTAGGACGGGCCCCCGCCGTTATGCCGGGAGTGGCTGTTTGTGAGCGTCCGTGTTGTCGGATTAGGGTTCAGGGGTTCCAAGCTTGTTGATGATGTGTCGGCAGTGTTGACTCGTATCGACCTTGACGTTACCAGATGCGTCAACAGAGATTATAGCAAGCGGTGCGTAGTAATGAGCTACGCCATGCGGCCGTACAGGTTGAGAAACTTTAGGGTCGGCTGGGAGCTTAGGCCACTCCACATCGCCCGTCGCCGTGCGCGCGGGAATCAACCAGTAGTCGCCTGTACGATAACTGCCACCGGGCTGAAACTGAATCTGTACCCCATCTTCTAACGGCAGCCATGCGGTAGCATCAGCGCCGATCTTTTCGACAATGGGCAGCACCCCCTTGAGGGTAACGCCCACCGCCTGGTCCCAGCGGCGTAGTAGCGGATGCTTACTCAGGTCTGTACCAACTGTCGGCGGCAGGGTACCATTCAGGGTCACGGTCATCTGGTCACGATCAATGACTTGTACTTGCAACAGCGGCTCGGCACGATTGTGCAAGACATAATCATCATCCACGATTTCTACCCAGGCACCTTCGTATAAACCCAGTTTGTCATCATATCCACAATGCGCCAGCGTCACTGTCGTAGCGTTCCCGGCAGTCGCAACGGGTGCAATAATTGGCAAGACCACGGCACCATTCTCGCGTGACCATTTAAAGGTGGGCGTTGTCTCTGGCTCACGGTTGCCCTCTTGGTCGATGTTCCCCGTGTGAATTTCCACACGATACAGTTGGTTTTCAGCGCCACGATATCTGGCATCGGGCTGAATCAAGCAGGGGTCCGTTTGCTGTTGATCTTGCCTGGCACGAGCAGAGAGGAGGGCGGCACTCAGGGCAGGCAGTGTATTGACCGCAGCGCACGTAAGCGGCACTTCAGTCTTTGCAGTCATGACCTTGACTTGCCATACCACTTTGGCGCGCGTCGCAGTGTCCGGACCACCGAGTGCGACTTCGCGGATGTTGATGCTGCCTTCATCTTCAAGGTAAGAAATGTGGCGCTCCCATACGTCCAGATACACCAGGTAATGCGTGCTCGCATGAAGTTTCATACCTTCTGGGACCGGATAGTCGGGTTGGGTCAGGTAGGTGGTGATGCGGCGCAGCCGAAGAGCGCGTGCCGTGCTGATGGAACCTGGTAGGGGGGTATCCAACGTCAACAACATCTTCGCCTGATCCACCTTAGTAATTTGGAAAGGTGTGGGAACGGGAGGTTGTTGTGCAGCATCAAACACCTCGACATACTGGCGTTCCTGAAACTCTAGATTGTCTACAACCCAGGTAGGTACTTGCACTTGGCCGGAGCTGGGGGGCTGAACACTGATCGGAACAGCCATTCCCCCCAACTCGCACAAGATGCCATCCACATAGTAATGGCCATTCTCGATTGCAAAGTCATTTTTCACTTCACTGGGTGTCGGCGGAAGTTCAATGATCTTGAAACCGTCGCCCGGCCCTCCGTGCAGCCCGATCAAATCCACCGCTAAGGTTTGTAGATAGTGCAACAGAATCGCTGCTTGCTCGTTCCAATCCGCATCAAGCTGCACGCGGCCCTGCTGCATCAGCACTCCTCTGAAGTGTTTCGCCGGATCGAATGTGTCACGCGTGAAATCGCCTTTCATGACTACTCCTCTAGCTGGCGTACAGAATGCCAGCTTCCATGCCCGCTGGTGTGTATTCGTCAAGCCGTGCGCGCAAATTGGCGGCGCGCTGTGGTTGATACAAATCGTGAAACGCGCCCATCTCGGCTTCGTCCTCAGCGCCACGCGTGATCTCATCAGCGCACGTTTGTGTTAACTGGCAGTAGGTTGGCGTGCCGTAGCGTACGCTGTTGAATTGCGGCTCGACCCGC
>JBGPOI010000143.1:0-10004 GCA_041487975.1 Binatia bacterium
CTTTCCTGCCACCCGTAGAAGACCGAAAAAAAGGGCGAATTCCCGATCCGCCCTTTTTCTAGACCTGACGGCTGATCCCTCTTACTGGTTCTCGATCACCACCTCAACCCGGCGGTTTTTGGCGCGACCGGCCGGATTATCGGTACCATCAGAATTAGCATTGGGCGCGACCGGATACCGCTTTCCATAGCCTTTAGCGGTAACCCTCTGGGTACTCACCCCCCCGGTCTCCAACGCGCTGGCGACGTTTTCCGCACGATGCTCGGAAAGCTTCTGGTTGTACGCATCACTGCCGATCGAGTCCGTGTGCCCTTCGACCGACACACGCCGGCCTTTGGCCTGGTTGTTGAGTACCTCACTGATGCTACGCACCTTCGTCCGTGCGTCGCCAGTAAGATCGGCCTTCCCGAATTCAAACAGCACGTCCGGTAAGTTGACGACGACGCCTCGTTCGGTCTCCCTAACCTCAAGGTTCTTTTTCTTCAACTCGTCTAAGAGCTGCTGGTTGCGCGTAATTTCCTGTTTTTGCTGCTCAACCTGCTTTTGTTGTTCTGAGAGCTGTTGATCCCGCTGTTGCAGGCGGTCGCCGACGAGAGCACCAGCACCAGCGCCAAGAGCGCCTCCGATCGCTGCGCCAGCGCCTGGGTTGCCGACCGCGGCCCCAATGATGGCGCCGGCAGCGCCCCCTATACCGCCGCCGACCAGGGTACTTTTTTCCCGCGTGCTTAACGGCTGAGAGCAACTCGATAACAGAGCTAAGGCCACGAGGAGCGCACCTCCTCGGGCAACCAAGGTCTTGTTCATAACCGCCACTCCTTACAAACTCTTAGTATTCGTCGTTGCTTTTCTGCTGACGCTTGAGCTGCTCAAGCTCTTGACGTTGTCGCTGGAGTTCACGGTTTTGCTCTTCAATCTGTTGTTGCTGCTCGGATTGCTGAACATCCCGTTTTTGCATCTGATCACCAAGCAAGGCCCCCGTGCCGGCACCGAGTGCGCCACCAATGGCCGCGCCGGCGCCAGGGCTCCCAACGGCCGCGCCGATAATTGCTCCCGCCCCCGCGCCCACACCACCGCCCACCAAGGTGCTTTTTTCCCTTGTACTCAACGGTTGTGAGCAGCCGCTCACAACTAACGCGAAGGCGAACACTGCCGCCCCTCCCTGAATCATCCGCTTCGTTCGCATTTGTTACCTCCAATGCTAAGTGTTCCAGATGTAGTCCATGTTAATGGGCAGACTATACCCAGTCAATATAAAACTCAGGAGGCGAAGAGGCCGTTCTTCCCCTTCGGCCGATTCTCCTGCAGCGAGGACCACAAAAGTCCAAGCACACCAAGAGTGATACACGAGTCGGCAACGTTGAACGCGGGCCAATAGTATCCGCGCCAATGAAAGAGGAGAAAATCGATGACTTCACCATAGAGCATGCGATCGACGAGGTTCCCCACCGCTCCGCCGAGGACCGCTGCGATGGCGACCACCATGAGGCGGTTTGTCTCTTCAGTTTTTCGGAGAAACAGCATCAGCGCAACCACCGCCACGCCGGTCGTGATTAGAAAAAAGGGCTGGCGAAACCAGGCCGGCCTCTGGGCAAACAGACTGAAGGCCGCGCCAGTGTTGCGTTCGTAAGTGAGAGCAAAAAAAGACTCAATCACCGGCACCGGCTCGTGTAGGATTAATGTATGAGAGACCAGCACCTTGGTTGCTTGATCGAGGGCGAGAATGAGGCCCACGATCAGGCTCACCGTGCGCATTTTTGTCCGCATAAGCAATACCCCCTCTCAGGCCATATTCTGCCGTGTTCCCGCATTATACTTCCGATGACTGCTCTAGGTTACCGGCTCAGGCCATATTTGGTAAGAACGTAGAGGACGGGTAGGGCCGGTCTTGACCAACAAGACCTGGAAGAAAACAATAACGGCACGCATATGGGCAACAGGAGAATGGTCGCATGGGCAAACGCCAGATGATCAACTTCACAAAGGCCGGGTTTCCCCAATACGAAGAAGTTGAAGAAGAGGGAATGGCCAAACCGTGCGCTATGGGTATCCCCTGGGTGAACGTTGATACCCTCAGCACTCTCGCTCGCAGACACGTTCGCCGCACCGGACCGAAAGGCGAGCCACTGCAGGAAAACGGCACACAGGAGAAGACGTCCTAGATCAAGAAAAAACAGGAAGCGCGGTCGAGCGCTCCGCTTCCTCACTATTCGCCCGTAATCCGCTTGTTCGATCGCTGCGCCCGTGGACGTCGGTCAGCGAATAAGGGATGTTGGGAGCGCCGCACACCGAAGTAGTAGCAGCACATGTCGCTATCAAGGTCGTTGTTGAAGGTCCGCTTTTGCCCGTCTTCGAATAAGATACGTACCAGGCAGGTGCCACCGACAAGAACCGACGTCATCTCTTCAACCACAACTCCCCCGCCCCACTCTCCGTAGTGGGCGTGTATCACTTTATCCCCAAGCCGGAGATAGAGGCGATTATTCCCGTTCACAGAAGATCCTGCTCGGTCTGCGTTTGCCTTGTTGTAGCGGAAAACAACGGCAGGAATCAAGAACGCGGTCAGAGCGGGACAAAGGGGAGTATGGATCTTTAGAAGCCTAAAACGTAAAGCGCAAAATGTAAGACAAAGAACTTCTTTTGCTTATGACGGTTTACGCTTTATTTTCGCGGCAGTCGGACGAGAATACCGTCCTCAATCCATCGGAGTAAAAGGCTCCCCATCGCGGACGCGGCCTCTTCCGAGGGAACTATGAATTCGAGCGCGGCACAGATCGCCGCGAATGGTTTCCCTGCCTGCACCCCGGCGAGGGCAACCGACTCGATTGCGTCCATCTTGGCATGGTACACGGCAAAGCCGTCACGCCAGACTCGTAGGGCTGTTTTTTCCAGGCGCGCGCAGCCCCGATCTAGCGCCCCTTCCTCGGCGGTGGCCCAGATCTCATGGACAGGCCACTCGCTCTGGAGAACCTGGAAAGCGGGGATGAGTTGGAATCGCAGGTCAGGCCACTCGTCCGCAGACAAGCCCTGCAGGTGTTCCAAACGCAGGGGTTCAGCATCCGGCGCATCGAACACTTCCTCGCGCATCCATTCCAACCGCGCCAAGTCGCTGAGGAACGGGAGTGACGCAACTTCTGGTCGTGTATCCAGGAATGCCGCGAAATGGCGGCCAAGATAACGTAGAGAAGGATGGGTTGAAGGATGACAAGTCAGGTATACACGGCCAACTTCATCGAACCGCTCGCATCCTAAAATAGTGGCAACCTGAGGGAAGTCTTCGTGCAGCACCTCGAGAAGGCGGGCGTAGTACATTTGTGCGTAGATATTGATCCGCTCTTGGGGTCCGAGTTGCCCTCGTCCTTCCACCAAGTGTACCAACCCGGGATCGAAGTTCGCGCTTCCTCCTCCAGGCACGTGGGCAATCGAATTGAAGAAACTGGACTGCAACTCACGCAGACTTGGCATACGCACGCTCAAGCTCTTCCATTTCAATCGTGCGCGCGCGTTCGGCTTCGGCACACAACACGGTGAATTCGGGGATCTTGTCATCCCATTCGATCAGGGTCGAGACGCGGCCACAGCGGCGCACCGCTAAACGATAAAGCTCCCACACCGACGCGATGACCGGCCCGTCATGCGTATCGAAAAGATAGGTCCCCATGTTGCTGTGGCCGGCGAGATGGATCTGGCCGACGCGGTCAGCCGGTACCCCGTTTATGTAGTCTTCCGGGTTGAAGCGATGGTTTGCCGCACTGACGTAAATGTTGTTCACGTCAAGTAGGATGCCACAGTCGGCCCGCTCGGCGATTGCCGCGAGAAATTCCCACTCCGGCATCTGCGAATGAGAGAAAGTCAGATAGCTCGAAACGTTCTCGATCAAGATTTGCCGCCTGAGGCGGTCCTGTATAGTCTGCACCCGCTCGGCAACATGCGCGAGAGCTTCTTCGGTGTACGGCAATGGCAGCAGATCGTGGGCGTAGTGGCCGCCGACGCTGCCCCAGCACAAGTGGTCCGATACCCAGGTAGGCTCAAAACGGCGGATCAAGGTTTGCAGATCGTCCAGATAAGCGGTGTTCAACGGATCGGTCGAGCCTAAGGACAAAGAAACTCCGTGGAGCACGAGCGGCGCGACCTCCCGTGCCTTTTCCAACGCCGCTAATGGACGCCCCCCGCGGATCATAAAGTTCTCCGAGATAGCTTCGAACCAGTCCACGTGCGCCGTTCCTTCCCAGAGATGAGGGAAATGTTTCGTGCGCAGTCCAACACCGTGACCAAGAGAGGGTACTGTGAAGGCCATGAACGTGAGGGCTCCTGATAGGAGGGTAAGAATCGTTATAGAGGGAAACCCTAATGGTTGCCCCGATAGGGGCGGACACGAGGTCCACCCCTACGAAAACAACGCGGCTAGTTCTCCCCTTTGACGACTTTCCCGCCCTTTTGCGAACACTCGGCGGCGCTGGCTTCTACCCAGCCTTGGCCCTTGCAAGAGTTCTTGCCGGCACAGGAATGTTCCGCGCTGGCGCAGCTTCCATGTCCCTGGCAATCGTTGATGCCGGCGCAGCGCACCTTCTCGCCGCCCGCCTTATCCGCCGCCTGCGCCACGAGACTGCCGCTCGTGATCAGGGTAGCAACCGCACTGGCAATCAGGATGCCTTTCCCGAATGAGTTCATCGTTCTACCTCCTCTGAGAGTAATTTGCGAGAGCTCTCGCTTTACTTAAATAAATGTCATTATGAGGGAAAAAATTTCACTCCGCCTAGCCCCCTCAGAATGGCGCCTCTTCACCGGCGAACTGATCGGCGCCAAGAACAATCACTTTGACACTCATGCCCTTGGGCAGTAGCGCCAACTCGGTCGGACCGATCGCTAACCCCTCCCCCAAAGAGAGTGAGCTGAGCACTCCCGAACTCTGGCTGCCGGTCGAGTGGACCTCGTAATGCCCGTCCGTGCGGGCAAGCCGGCAGCGGACGAACTCGGTGAGACCCTTCGCCTTGGGAATATCTTCGCCCACCGTCGCTGACACCACCGGCAAAAAGAGTTTTTCCTGCCCTCGCATTCTCGCCAGAGCCGGGCGCACGTACAGATAGAAGCACACCAGCGCGGAGACTGGATTCCCGGGCAGACCGAAGTAAGGTCGCTCGCGCAGGAGTCCGAACGTCAGTGGTTTGCCCGGCTTCTGGGCGACCTGCCAGAACAGCCGCCGAATACCCAATTCGTCCATAGCAGCTTTCACGAAGTCAAAGTCGCCAACCGAAACGCCACCGGTCGAGAGCACAACGTCATGGCGCACGGCTTCGTTGAGGGCCGCACGGATTTCCTCCAGGGTGTCCCGCGCGATTTCCAGGGGCACGGGCTGGCAACCGGCCTCCTGCACAGCGGCAGCCAGAGCATAGGCGTTCGAATTCACAATCTGGCCGGGCCGCAGCGCTTCATCGACTTCCACCAGTTCGTTGCCGGTACTGAGGATCGCCACCCGCGGGCGCTGGCGCACCAAGACCGTACTGCGGCCGATCGAGGCGAGCACCCCAATATCGGCCGGACGGAGCACGCGACCCTTCTCCAGCACCATCTGGCCGCGGCGAATATCCTCACCGTTAGCGCGGATGTGGGTCCCCGGACGCTCCTGGCGTTTGATCCGTACGCGACCGTCATGCTCCTCGGTGTCCTCCACCCGGATCACCGTATCAGCGCCTGGAGGGACTACCGCGCCGGTCATAATCTTGCTCGCCGTGCCGGTGGTCACCGCCTGTGCGGGCACGGCGCCGGCCTGGATAACTTCCAGAATGGTTAACGCCACAGGCTGGTCGGCGCTGGCATCGCGCACGTCATCCCAGCGCACCGCGTAACCGTCCATAGCCGAGTTGGCGAAGGGTGGGACCTCACGCTCGGAGCGGATCGCTTCGGTGAGCACGCGGCCGACGGCTTGCAACAGCCCGACCCGTTCACCGGCGAGAGGAGAGACCGTCTCCAGGATCATTGTCAGAGCATCGTGTACGGAAATCATAGTCCCAGAGTAGGCGAATTGGCCCGTGATCGTCAACTTCCCGCCGTCAGGCTTCGACAGACTCAGTATGAACGGACAAGCCCTCAAGTTTCATTATGAGGTTATCGCTTCTTGCTTTGCAACCGTTCTTGTAAGCGTCGGTCTTTCTCACGCGTGGATTCGGCGAGTTGTTCTTTGTACGCCAGCAAGCGAGCAAAGAGATCCGCGTCTGACGTAGCCAGGATCTGTACAGCCAGGAGGCCGGCATTACGGCCACCGTCGATGGCGACGGCGGCTACCGGCACGCCCGCCGGCATCTGCACCATTGAGAGCAGAGAGTCGTGGCCCTGGAGCGCTTTGCTCTTGATCGGCACGCCGATGACCGGCAGCGGGGTATGCGCGGCCACCACGCCGGCGAGATGAGCGGCGCCGCCAGCACCGGCAATGAGCACTTTCAGCCCGCGTTCGTGGGCGGTTTTGGCGTAGTCAGCCGTGTCATACGGAGTACGGTGAGCCGAGAGCACGTGCATCTCACAGGGTACGCCAAACTCCTCACACGCTCGCGCGGCCTCTTCCATAATCTCTAGGTCTGAGTCGCTGCCCATGAGAATGCCAACTCGGGGGGTCATAATTTTTCTTTCGCCTCCGTCTCTGTCAGCTGGCGCGTTACTTCCTCTAGATGCACCCCGCGCGAGCCCTTGACTAGCACGAGTTGCGGGCCGGTATAACCAAGCACGGTTTCCTGCGCGAAAGCTGCCGCGTCTTGTACGACGGCAAAAGCGTGGATCGGGATGCCCGTCCTTGCGACTCTCGCCGCGATCAAGCGTGCGTCTTCACCAACGGTGATCAACAAATCGGGACGCGGATCGAGAGTTGCTACCTCTTCGCCAATCTCCGCATGGCGGTTCTGGCTGAGCGCGCCCAGTTCCAGCATATCGCCCAGCACCAAGATCAGTCGTTCGCCAGGGGCTCGTACCTGCCGCGCGGTCAGGAGCGCTTGCCGCATCGAAGCGGGATTGGCGTTATAACAGTCGTCAAGAATGGTCGCCTGCCGCGTTGGTATCTCGATGACAGCCATGCGGCGCGGCGTGCCGTGGGCGACACTCAGCGCAGCGCACACGGCGTCAAGCGCCAGGCCGCACTCTACGGCCACGGCAATCGTAGCCAGGGCAGCCAGGGCAAAGTGGCTACCGAGCAGCCGCAGTTGGACTGTCCGTATCCCAGCCGGTGTACCCAGGGTAAAGTGTGTCCCGTGACGGGAGACCTGTATATCGGTCGCGCGATACTGGTTCGCCGGCCTCTCACCAAACGTAACGACCCGACAGCGAGCTAAACGCCGTACCGCCGCCAGCAAAGCATCATCGTCCCCGTTTACGACTGCCACGCCGTCTGTGGGCAATGCGGTGATCAACTCGGTTTCTGCCTCAATCACACCGGCAAGGTCCTTGAGCATTTCGGTGTGCTCTTCAGCGATCGTGGTAATCACGCCGATGTGGGGGCGAACGATCCGGCAGAGAGTAGTCAGTTCGCCCGGTCCACTAGTTCCCAGTTCCAACACCATGACCTCGACATTTTCGTCCGCTCGCAACAGAGTGAGGGGCACGCCAATGTGGTTGTTGAGATTGCCCTGCGTAGCCAGAGTCCTTTTGGCGACCGTGCAGACCTGGGCCAGAATTTCTTTGGTGGTGGTCTTGCCGTTGCTCCCGGCGATAGCGATGACCAGGGCGTTCAACCGGCGGCGGTGCCACGCGGCGAGGTCTTGCAGCGCAGTCAGAGGGTCGCGCACGGCGATTCCGGCCGCACCGTCGGGCAACGAGGCCGCCATCTCTTTGGCGAACAAAAATCCGCTTGCGCCTTGACGAACGGCCTCGGATAGATAGGCATGCCCGTCCACCCTGGTCCCTGGGAGTGGGACAAAGAGCGCGCCTGGTGCCACGGCCCGCGAGTCGATGGTGACCGAGGTGAAGACGGCATCCGCACGGCCACAGCTCAAGGTGCCGTCGGTGGCAATACAGACATCCTGGGTGGTAAGTTTGACCGGCATTGCCTGCCAACTCTACCCAGGCTCTAATTGCTCTGCAAGAAGGGAACTCCCTCATATCCTGTTCTAACTCAGACCTCAGGAGATTCGTACACTTGTTTAACCGTGCCTGAACTCAGTAGCGTGCGCCATGCGCACGGAAATAAGCGGGCGGCAGGGCAGTCATGCGCACAGCGCATGCTACGGTGGTTGTGTACTAATGCCCTTGGGTTCGATTCAGGTCTCACAAGGAGGGTAAACCGTGGCTACTCTTTCTCAGGCCCAAACTCAGATCGCCTCTCGACTGGTACCGCTCTATCAACGTCTCGCCGAGGCTCAGGTGGATGCCTATCTGGTGCCCTCGTCAGACACGCATCTCAACGAATACGTCCCCGAGTACCAACGCCGCCGCGCCGCCATCAGCGGCTTTACCGGGTCGGCCGGCGATGCCCTCGTCTGTCCCGGGGGCAGCCATCTGTTCGTGGATTCACGCTACCATGTCCAAGCGGAGCACGAAGTTGACCCGACCCTGTTTCGCGTACACAAGCTGGGCCTGGCAGGTGAGCCTACCCTGGCGGAATGGCTGACAGAGATGGAACGGCGGCGGGGCAGCTTACGCCTGGGATTTGATCCTTTCGTGCTCGCCATGGAGGCGCACGCGCTGTACGCCCGGGCGCTGCAAGCCCCCGCTTCAGCCCTAGTCCCGCTCTCGCCAAACTCTGTTGATGACGTTTGGCACGACCGCCCAGCATCACCGGCACGGCCGATCTATGCTTTGCCGGACGAGGTCACTGGGCATTCTGTTACTGAGAAATTGGTGGAGGTGCGAGAGCAGATGGCACGCGCCGGGGTCGAGGTGTTGATCCTTACCAAGCTGGACGAGATTGCCTGGCTTACCAACCTGCGCGGAAGTGACGTGGACCATAACCCGGTGTTCGAGGCCTACCTGGTGCTCGAACGGCAGCGCGCCACCTGTCTGACGCGTGTGCCGCCGGCGCAGGAGATTCAGGAGAATCTAGCCCCACAGATCAGCTTTGCGCCGTACAGTGCCTATGCGGACGTAGTGCGACGTGTTGCGGCCACGACGGACGTGACCGTCTGGCTCGATCCTGCCGGCACCACCATGGGGACGCGGCTGTTGCTCCCCGCCGGGCAACGAATACACGCCGAACGCAATCCCGTAGTGCTCATGAAAGCACTCAAGAACGCCAGCGAAGTCACGAGCAGCCGCAACGCGCACCAGCACGCCGCCGTCGCGAAGATTCGTAGCCTGGCGCGGCTCGACCGTCTGCTCGCCACCGGGCAACCAGTGAGTGAACGGGCCTATGCGGAGATGCTGCACGAGGAATACCAGCGGGAAGAGGGCTTTCACGATCTCAGTTTTCCCACGATCTCCGCGGCTGGCGCCAACGGTGCGGTCGTTCACTACAGTGGGGCAAATGCCGAAGTCATGCTGCGCGACGGTCAGCTTTTCCTGATCGACTCCGGCACCCAGATGCTCGGGGGCACCACTGACGATACACGCACGATCGGCATCGGCACCCCTGTGGAGCGTCAGCAACAATTGTACACGGTCGTGCTACGTTGCCATATCCAACTGGCTAGGCAAAAATTTCCCGAAGGCACTAGTGGCCTGGCCCTGGATGCTGTAGCGCGCTCGGTTATGTGGAATGCCGGGCTGGATTACGGACATGGCACCGGTCACGGCGTTGGCGCCTTTCTCAACGTCCACGAAGGTCCGCAGCGTTTGGCCACTCGCAGCAGCGAGGAACCCTTACAAGTGGGGATGATCGTGTCGAATGAACCCGGGTATTACGAACAAGGCTGGGGCGGCATCCGCCTGGAGAATCTCTATGTGGTCACGCTAGATGAAACACTCCCCGCGCACCCTAGCGGGAAACGTTGGCTACAATTGGAACCCTTGACCGTGATTCCCTTCGACCAACGCCTGATCGACTGGACCCAGTTATCCGAGGCTGACCATGCCTGGCTGGCGTGGTATCA
>JBGPOI010000144.1:0-9985 GCA_041487975.1 Binatia bacterium
AAGCGCATCGTACCCCAGTCCGAGACTGTCGAGGTAGCCGACCGGGAATGATTCCAAGACGAAGTCTGAGACTTTCACTAGATCCTGAAACACCGCGCGACCATCAGCGGTGGCGAGGTCCAGCGTGACGCTCTTCTTGCCGGCGTTATAGGCGAACCAGAACAGACTCTTCTCGGGGTCCGGCTCATCCTGGTGGAACGGCGGCAGGCTGCGGGCCGGGTCCCCTCCTGGGCGCTCGACCTTAATGACCTCCACCCCCATATCGGCGAAGATCTTGCCGCACAGCATGCCTTTTTCATCGCTGAGGTCGAGCATGCGGTAGCCGGCCATGAGCGTGCTGCGCTGGGCTGGTGTCGTCATCGTTCTCCTGCTCCTTTCTGTCGGCGCACTGTATGGCGGAAATCAGGCGGGAGTCAAGACAGCGGTGGCTTTGTGCTATAGGGAGTGTGTATGCCTACCAAAGATGAATTGGTCTGTGAGTTCCAGGATCTCGAGGCTGAATATCGCTTCTGGCTGGTCGAAGCGATCGCCATCGAGCGTGGGCTCGATGATATGGAAGAGCAGATCGACCAGCATGAACACGAACTGGGACCAGAACGGGTCGCGGATTTTCGTGTACGCCTCGCCCGCACTCGTGAGCGCCATCTCTCGATCGAAGAAAAAATCCGTTACGTCCGTCTGCGGTTGGAGGAGATACATAAGCGGTTGGAGGAGATGCCGTAATCAGTGATGAGTGATGAGGACTGAGAAAAGACAATTGAATCATTGATTCATTGAAACATTAGGTCATTGAATGAAAGGAGAAATGGAACAACGACTCAATGACCTAATGGCTCGATCCTCTTCGCTCAGTCCTCAACGCTCGGTCCTCAATCCTGAATCACGGCAACAAAGCAATGATCCGTACCGGCCCGCCCGAGCCTTTGGCGATTTTCATCGGCAGTGCGATCAGCGTCGCACCCTTTGCCGGAAGCTTCTCCAGATTCGCTATGTTCTCTAGTCCCGGCTTGTTGGCGCTGTTGATGATTTGGTGGACGATGAAATCTTTGGACTGTCCGTAGTCCATGCTCGGCGTGTCCACGCCGATAGCGTCGATGTCACGTTGTGATACGAGAAACTCCGCCGCTTCACGTGAGAATCCCGGGAAATGCAAGTTTGCCACGTCACCGGGTTGGTCTGTGCCGAGATAGGTCTTCTTGTCCGGCCAGCGGGCGCCCCAGCCGCTCAGCATCACCACGATCGCACCTTTTGGGATGCGGCCGTGTTTCTTCTCCCAGGCTTCGAGATCGGCCACGGTGACGCGATAATCCGCAGCTTTAGCCGCCTGCGCGCGCACGTCGATGACTGCCGCTGGGCCGATCAACTGCTGCACCGGTACTTCATCAGCCGCGCGTTTACCTTCGGCAAAATGAATCGGCGCGTCCATGTGAGTACCGCCGTGCTCGGCTAAGCAGATATTATTAGCCGCGTACCAATACCCGGCGTCGGTTTTCTGGGCTGACACGACCTCCAACTGGAACGGCTTAGCCGTGGGCCAATAGATTGTGTGCTCATCGAACGAATAGGTGAGGTCGATAACCTTGCTTTCGTCAATACCTGCGGCTGTGGCTACCGTGATCCAGACGAGGACAGCTAGAACAGCTACTCCGAAACGTTTCATGCCTGACACCTCCCAGTTCTGCACTGTGACGAAGAACGATTGACCGTGCAAGATATGGGATGATTTCATGTCGTCGTCCGAGTACGGATGATAGAAGAGTAGGGTGGGCATCGCCCAGCATGTCCCTGCGCCGATTGACAAACGCACGGGGTCGGCAGGATAATCACCGCCGATGAGCAGCAAAGCCGCCCTGCGCAAGGCGGGGTTGAAAGGATAATTGCATGCAAGCCATTAAGAAGGATTTGCACGGATTAATTGACACCTTGGAAGATAACGAGGCTCGGGCAGTCCTAGAATTTGCTCGCTGGCTGAGGAAAGCAGAAGAGCCTACTCCAGAAGAGCAACGCGCAATTGCACGGGGCCGACGGGAAATCCGGCGGGGTGACTGGGTGCCTTGGCGGAATGTGAAAAGGACAGATGTTTGAGATTCGTCTGTCGCGCCGCGCCAGGCGCAACGCTATTATGAGCGTGTAGATGGGCCGACAGCATTGCGCCTGGATAAGTGCTTTTCTGCCTTGGAGCAAGATCCATTGTCTGGCCCACAAATCAAGCCGTTGAAGGCCAGAGGTGGTATGAGCTTTCGTTACCGTGTCGGGAGCCTACGCGTGCTCTCCGATGTAAAGCTTGCCCAACGGCTTGTGGAAGTCACAGCGATTCTTCCACGAGGGCAAGTGTATCGAGAGAAATGAAGGAGGACTTCATGATCCGCGAATACAAATTTCCGTTGTTAGAAAAAGTTATTTTCGGCGCCGGCGCGATAGCCCAGGTGCCGAAAGAGATCGACCGCCTCGGCAAAGAACGAGCGTTCATTCTTACCGGCAGGACGCTGACTACCAAAACCGACCTGGTGCGCAAGCTGGAGACCTTGCTCGAAGACCGCTGGGTCGGCACCTACAGCGGCTGTCAACAGCACGTACCCAGCCACACAGTCGATGAAGCGGTTGCGCGCGCGCGCGAGGCCCAGGCTGACCTCATCATTAGTTTCGGCGGTGGCAGCCCCATCGACGCTGCCAAGATTGCGGCGCTCCAACTCCTCGGCGACCGACCGCAGGACGCGATTCCGCAGATCGCTATTTCAACTACGCTCTCGGCCGGTGAGTTCACTCCCTTTGCCGGGATTACCGACGAAAAGACCCGGGTCAAGTCCGTACGAGCCGACCCACGTATCATGCCCAAGATCGTGGTTCTCGACCCTGAAGTGACGGTGGCTACACCAACGCAACTCTGGGTCGCGACGGGCATCAAGGCGCTTGACCATGCCATCGAGGCATTGTGGTCAGTGAATCCACAGCCGGTGACCGACACCCTGGCGATGGAAGCGATCCGCAAGTTGCATCGCTATTTGCCCTTGTCGGTCAAGGAACCGAGCAACCTCGAAGCGCGTGGCGAGTGCCAGGTGGCGGCCTGGCTGTCGATCTTTGGTCTGGCCAATGTCGGCGTCCGCCTGAGCCACATCTTCGGTCACCAGATCGGTGCTCGCTGGGACGTGCCGCATGGGATCACTTCCTGTATCACTATTCCCCACTGCATGCGTTTCCTCGCGCCGCAGACTCTTGATCGACAGGTGCTCATCGCCCAGGCGTTTGGCCTCAAGACCGACGGACGGAAACCTGAGGACGTAGCCGCCGAGGCTGCGCGGACGGTGGAATCTTTCATCGACTCGTTTGGGGTGCCGAGGCGGTTGCGTGACGTCGGCGCCAAAGAAAGCGAGTTGCCGGCTGTAGCCCATGCCGTGATTGAAGAGAGCGCCATGTGGCACCGGCAGCAGGGCGCGGAAGAGGCGCTGTTGGGGCTGCTGAAACAAATGTGGTAAAAAGAACGGTTAGCGTTCAGTATTCAGCTTTCAGCTCTTTATTTTTGTCTGGCTGACTGCTGATAGCTGATTGCTAATTGCTTGCGGAGCATTATGCACCACGGACAGCGTTTCATCGAAGAACTTCCTCGTTCGACTCCTGTCAAAGCCGAGACCGAAGTCTTGGTGGTTGGCGGCGGCTCAGCAGGAGTGTCGGCGGCGGTTGCGGCGGCGCGCAATGGCGCTGAGGTCATCTTGGTCGAGCGCCTGGGCTATCTTGGCGGCCTGGCTACTGGCGGGCTCATTATCTTGCTGCTCACGCTTGATGACGGTCGCGGCCGGCAGGTGATTGGTGGCCTGTGTCAGGAAGTGACTGACCGGGTGGCGAAACGCGGGGCCGCTTATTTCCCCCCCCAGGCCGAGTGGGGCAGTGAAGAGGAAGCCCTGGTCCGTCGTGCTCAACGCTGGGGCCTGGTGTGGGGGCACGGACCGCACCGCGTGCGCTATTCGGTGGCGTATGATCCGGAAGAGTTCAAGTTTGCGCTTAACCAGATGAGTGAAGACGCGGGGGTGCGGCTGTTACTTCACGCCTATGCCTGTGACGCCTTGGTCGAAAATGACCGAGTCACCGGCGTCACATTTCAGAGCAAGTCTGGTCGCTTCGCCATACTCGCGAAAGTAGTGATCGACGCCAGTGGTGACGGTGACATCTTCACCTCGGCCGGTGCGGCATACGAGAAAGAAGAGGTCTTGCCGTGGTTGTGGTTCTGTATGGGTGGGGTTGAGAATGCCGAAGCCGCCATCCAAGCGGGCGGCTGGTTTTTTCACACTATCGGTGAGGGCAAGGTTCTGTTGCCCTGGGGAGCGACGGAGCGAGTGACGCGTAAGATTGACGCGACAAGCCCCGAGGATTTGACCTATGCCGAGCTGGAGTGTCGCAAACGAGTCATGGAAGAGGTCGATCGGCTGCGCCGCGAGATTCCCGGTTTTGCCAACGCACATCTCTGTCACATTGCTGACCAACTTGGCATCACCGAAAGTCGCCGTCTGGTAGGCGAGTACCTGCTCGACCGTGATGACATCGACAAGCCCTGTAATGACGTGATTGCCATCACCGGCCACTGGACCAAATACGAGGCGCTCTACTACATTCCCTATCGTTCACTGCTCACCAAAGAATTCTCCAATCTTTTGGTTGCTGGCCGTTGTATCTCGGTGGATCACCGTGTTCATCACGCCACCAAAGAGATCCCGCCGTGCATGGCGACCGGTGAGGCTGCCGGCACGGCCGCAGCCCTGGCCGTACGCGGGGGAATCGGACCTAAGCGGATCGATGTCAGAATGTTGCAGAGTCGCTTGGAGGAGCGTGGGGCGATTTTGCGGGTGTGAGAATGACATCTTTTTTATCCCTCGCCCACGTAGTGGGAGAGGGTCTGCTGTGCCCGTGCTTCTGCCGTACGCCCCCTCACCCTAGCCCTCTCCCGCGAGGGGAGAGGGGACCTAGTTGCGAGGCACCAGCCTAATCCGCGGCGGTTCCCGCTGCAGCCGTTCGTGCACACCTTTGTGATCCCGCAGATCCTCTCGCACCCGTTTGCGCAACTCTTCCAGCCGTACGCCCGCACACACGTCCGGCAGCGGCGATACTTTCTCCAGCCCCAAGCCCAGCATCTTTTCTCCACCCGGGTAGCCTGAGGCGTATTTGTGATAGCCCACAGCGATTTGAATAAGGCCGATGTACAGTTCCCAGGCGTCAGCGTTCTCTTCGACTTCATCCAGAGTTTCTTCTAAATGTTCGTGCGCCTCGAAATAGCGGCCGGAATTGAAGTCTTTGAGAGAACAGAGCAGGGCAGGGTGGTAAGACATGGAAATACATTGTAGCTTTTCTTTCTCCGTGAGAAAGTGCTAAGGGGAGAAGCAAGGAGGACATGACCATGGCCACAGTGGCAGAACTCTGCAGCAAAACACTCAGCGAAGTTGCCGGGCTGATCAAGAAAAAGGACGTATCGCCGGTCGAACTGACTCAGGCGATGCTCGACCGCATCGCCGCGCTCGACGGCAAATTGTACAGCTACCTCACGGTTACCGCGGACCTCGCACTGCAGCAGGCACGTGCGGCCGAGCAGGAAATTAGTAGAGGAATCTATCGTGGCCCGCTGCACGGGATACCGATTGCTGTCAAAGACCTGTGTTACACCAAGGGCATCCGTACGACGTGTGCATCGAAAATTCTCGCGAACTGGGTGCCGGACTACAGTGCGACAGTAGTCGAGAAGCTCAGCGCTGCCGGTGCCGTGCTGCTAGGCAAGCTCGGTATGACCGAGTTCGCTCTGTCAGGATACCATCCTTCCATACACCCGCCGGTCAACCCATGGGCGGCGGACCGCTGGCCTGGCGCGTCGTCGAGCGGTTCAGGGGCCGCCACGGCGGCGTCACTGTGTTTCGGCTCGCTTGGATCTGACACCGGCGGTTCGATCCGTTTCCCCTCCGCGTCCTGTGGGATTGTCGGTGTGAAACCCACCTATGGCAAAGTTAGTCGCTACGGCGTCTTTCCTCTGGGGTGGTCTTTGGATCACATTGGTCCTATGACCCGCAGCGTGGCTGATGCGGCGGCGATTTTGCGTGCCATTGCCGGGTTTGATCCTCAGGACCCAACCACTCGACGTGTGACCGTGCGGGACTATCTCGATACCGTGTACAACGGTGTGAAGGGCATCCGCATTGGCGTGGATGAGCAGTACTGCACCGATGGTGTCGATCCGCAGGTCAGTAAAGCTGTCCTGGCCACCATCTCCGTGCTCAAGGATCTAGGGGCGAGCATTCAAGAAGTGAAGGTTGCGAGCATTAACGAAGCGACCGATATCTGGTACACCATCTGCGCGGCAGAGACTGCTGCGGCTCACGAACAGTGGTATCCGTCTCGAGCCGACGACTACGGTCCGACCTTCCGCGCCTTCCTGGCAGATGGCGTAAAAATTACCGGTATCGACTACGCCAAGGCGGAGGTCATGCGTCAGGTGGTGCGTCGCATGCTCGCTGACCTGTTGCAGAAAGTCGATTTGCTGCTCTGCCCGTCGATGCCGACTGTACCGATGCTACTCAAGGATTTTTCTCCTCAAGGGGTTTTGTCACGCGAGGGCGCTGGGCCGTTGCTGCGCCACACCGCACCGTTTGATCTCACTGGTAGTCCAACCATCTCCGTACCGTGTGGCTTCAGTGTTGAAGGGTTGCCCCTCAGCCTACAACTCATCGGCCGGGCCGACGAAGAAGGCCTGGTGATGCAGGCCGGCTATGCTTACGAGCAGGCAACGGAATGGCATAAATGCCGACCGCCGGTCTAAAAATGGGGAAAAGGGGAAACGGCGAAATGGGGAAAAGGGAGAAAACAAAAGAAGGAGACATCCTTTCCTCTTTTTTCTTTCTTCCCATTTCCCCCTTTGCCCTCTTGCCCATTTCCCCTTTTTTATTGCTGCGGCAGTAGCCCCTCACGCGCGGCTGTGTTATAGCCCGCTCGATGCTCTACCCCCTCCTAGTGTTTTTCCTGTCTGTTTGCATCGGGTCAGCTGAGGCTCAGAGCGTTGTTCCAAACCAGGCGGACGCGCTTTTCCAGCGTTTGCTCACCGCCATCCGCCAGGTGCAGATTATCGATAACCACGCCCATCCCGCGCTGCCTGGTGATCCCGAAATGGATGCGCTGTTCTTCGACGCGGATGGGCTGGCGGCGCTGGAGTCTTTTCCGCTGCCCGTGCGCCTGCGGCCGACGAACCCGGAGTACGTGCAGGCCCTGCATGCGTTATACGACTACCCCTATACCGACCTTTCGCCCGAGCATGTGAAAGAGTTGGCCACCCTCAAACAGCAAAAGCGTGCTGCCCTCGGTGCCGCCTATTTCAACGACGTCCTCGACAAAGCGGGCATCGCGGTTTCTCTCGCCAATCGCGTTGGCATGACCAGCGCCCCGTTTGATCGCCAACGCTTCCAGTGGGTGGCATTCGTCGATGCCTATCTCTTTCCGCTGGACAACACGGTCTACAAAAAAATGAACGCTGACTACCAGCTCTTCTTTTCTTCCGAAGAGAAACTCCTCAAGCGTTACCTCGACCAAGTCGAGACCGGGGGCAGACCGCGGCGGTTCGATGACTACCTGCGATTCGTGCGTGAAAGCCTAGCGCGATTGAAAGCTGATGGTGCAATTGCGGTAAAGTTCGAAGCCGCGTACCTGCGCTCGCTTCACTTTGGCGACCCGTCCCAACGTCAAGCCCGTCGCATTTACGAACGTTACCTGCACAACACCGACGTGCCAGAGGATGAGTACCGTGATCTGCAGGACTATCTGTTTCGCTACTTGCTCCGTGAAGCAACGAGGTTAGGTCTTCCCGTGCATATACACACGGGGTTGGGGGTGGGGAACGCATTCAACTTGACTGGGGCTCATCCTGCGCAACTGGAGAACCTCTTCAGTGATCCGCAATACCGCAAGACCACTTTTGTCTTGCTGCATGGGGGCTATCCGTCTACGCGTGAGGCAATGCTGCTGACAGGCAAACCCAACGTCTATATCGATTCCTCGGCAATGCCGTTGTTGCTGTACCCACCGGACCTGGCGCAGGTGTTAAAAGAGTGGCTCACGTTCTATCCAGAAAAAATTCTCTTTGGTACTGATGCTGAAGTTTTCAGCGCTGTGGTCGGTGCAGAGGAGACCTACTGGCTGGCCACGGAGACCGGTCGCCAGGCACTAGCTTTGGCGTTGAGCGAAATGGTGCAGGAAGGACGCTGTGACGAAACTGAGGCCCTGCACCTGGCTCGCCTGGTGTTGCACGACAACGCGGCCAAGCTGTACGGGTTGCCGTAGGGAAGCTATAATCCGCCGGGGTTCACTGAAAAACGCGGAGTAAATGTAGGGTGGGCTGTGCCCCCCTTCCTACTCTTCTAAAGGAGTTAAGATGCAACACCTCACTCGCGACGGCGTGAAATTATTCTTCGAAGACACGGGCAGTGGCGAGCCGCCGGTTCTGCTCGTACATGGCTGGACGTGCGACCACACGTACATGGCGCCGCAGGTCGAGCACTTCCGCCGCAGCCACCGTGTCATCGCCGTGGATTTACGCGGCCACGGCCAGAGTGACAAACCACAGCAAGACTACACGATGTCGGCGTTTGCCGACGATCTAGCCTGGCTCTGTGGTCAACTGAAAGTGAAGAAACCGATCGTGATTGGGCATAGCATGGGCGGCGTGATCGGTGTTGAGCTGGCCGCGCGCTTTCCTGATGTCCCCGGCGCTGTGGTGACGCTCGATTCGCCCATCGTGCCGCCACGGGAGTTAGTCGATGGTATAGCTCCCACGATCCCAGCTTTACGCGGTCCGGACTATCGTGAAGTGCAACGGAAAATGGTGACGGAGATGCTGTTCCTCCCCACCGACGACCCTGCGCGCAAGGCACGCATCGTCGATGCCATGTCTTCCGCTCCGCAACATGTCATGGCGTCGGCATTTGAGAACATTTTCAGCGATACCGCTGCAACCGCTGCTGCCTGCAAGGTGCCGTTGCTCATTCTGATGGCCGCCCAGCCTCTTTCCGATGTCATTCGTCTCCGCCAGGTATGTCCCAATGTCATTATCGGTCAGACGGTGGGCGCCGGCCACTTCCACCAACTCGAAGTGCCGGAGCAGGTCAATGCGATGATCGATCGCTTTCTGGCTGTTTCGCGGTCATAGCCTGGTGGAAGGGTGGGCACTGCCCACCCTCCAATCATTTGTCGCCTTTGTGCAGCACTCCTTGTTGATAGAGCGCTGCGACGGTGTCCTGCGACCGATCGAGATAACGGCTGAGCACTTCCTCGTTGTGTTCTCCCAGGAATGGTGCCTGTAAATCCAACTCCTCCGGGAAAGCAGAGAACTTAAACGGGAACCCCGGAATCGTTACCTCACCGAGAATCCGGTCCGGTACCTGGCGGACCATGCGACGAGCGGTGAAATAAGGGTGGGTGACACTTTCCTCGATGGAGAGCACCGGTCCAGCCGGTACGCGATGTTCCGCTAGCGCTTTGAGCGCGTCTTCGTCTGTGGGGAACGACTGCAGCCAGGCTTCGATCATGGGGATGAGTTCTTTTTGATTCCTGCCGCGCCTGCCGGCACTGGAAAAACGCGGGTCTGTCGCCAATTCTGGCTTGCCCAGGGCACGAGCGACGTTGGGCCACTGACGATCCAGAGCCAGGATGACCATGTAGCCCTGCGGCCCTTTGAAGACTCCCTGCGGGCACGATCCGTAGTGATGCACGCCGAAGCGCATCGGCTTGTACGTGCCTTTGCTGGCGGCGAACGTCTGCACTTCGACTGACTGCATGTGATACAGCGCATCGACCATCGAGATGTCGATATACTGGCCCTGGCCGGTGCGATCGCGATGGAGAAGAGCATAGCCCAGTGCGGCGAAGGCGTTGACGCCGGCAATACCATCGGCGATAGCCACGCCGACAAAGCGGGGCGGGCCGTCCGGGTCGCCGGTCATGTGCATGAGTCCGGAGAACGCCTGGG
>JBGPOI010000145.1:0-9982 GCA_041487975.1 Binatia bacterium
GCCTGGATGATAGGCTGCGGACATGAGCGCACAGGTTGTCGAAGGTAAACTCATTGCGCAGAGTGTGTACGACGAACTGCGGGCGGAGATCTCTCAGCTCATCCGCCAGACCGAGCGCCGGCCGGTGTTGGTCAGCATTTACGCCGGCTCTCATCCGGCGATCGAGGTCTACATTCGCTCGCAGAACCGGGTGGCCCGGGAATTGGGTATCGAGTATCGCTGGTACCATCTGCCCGACACTGCCGAGGAGCGCGAGGTGCTGCGTCGTCTCGACCAGCTTAATCGCGACCCGGAAGTCACTGGCATCATCCTACAACTGCCGCTCCCAGCACATCTGCGGCGCTCTGTCTTGGTCAATGCAATCGACCCCTTAAAGGATGTAGACGGCACTCACCCGGAAAATGTCGGCGCGGCGTTGATTGGCGAGATGCGGGTGGGCTCGTGCACGGCGCTGGCGGTGATGCGCATGCTGGAGGCAACCGGCATTGCCATGGAAGGCAAGGAAGCGGTGATCGTTGGCCACAGCGAGCTGGTGGGCAAGCCGGTCAGCCTGATGCTACTCGATCGCCTGGCGACGGTCACAATCTGTCATATCGCTACCGCCCGGCGCGGGCTTCTGGCCGAGCACGTGCGTCGCGCCGAGATTCTGGTTGTGGCGGTCGGATCGCCGGAAGTCATCAAGGGCGAGTGGATTCACCCCGGCGCGGTGGTGATCGACGTCGGCATCAATCAGGTGGAAAAACGGATCGTCGGCGACGTAGAGTTCGCGGCGGCGCGGGAGCGCGCGGCGTTCATTACCCCCGTGCCTGGCGGGGTCGGTCCGGTCACCGTGTCAATGCTTATGCAGAACACGGTCAAGGCGTTCAAAACGCAGACCGCGACGAAAAGGGAGGAATGAGCTGGAATGCTGAACGCTAAACGATGAATGCAGAGTGCTGAATGATGAATTGAAGAAAGATCTCTAGGTCTTCCGTTCATCATTCATCATTCATCGTTTCTTTTCTTACGACGGCTCTTCTTCGAGCTGAACGGTGAGCTGCACCGGTTTCCCTCCCCGCACGACCGAGAAGGACACCGTGTCTCCAGGCTGATAGTGGCGCATTTCCTCGCTGAACTCTTGAGCGTCGTGGACCTGGTGGTCACCAACGGCCACGATTAAGTCGCCGGGGGATCGGCGGCTTGTATACATGTCGTGTGCAATCGCCAGGGGAATCGCAAAAGGTCCGACCGGTGACATGGCCAAAACGACGATCGCCACCTTCACCAGATCGCTGGACTGCACCCCTGGGGTATTCACCCCTTGAAACCCGGCCCGATCGGCTGGGCTCCCGTGCACGACGTCGAGCACCTTGACGCCTGACGGTCCTTCTTCAGCCGTAGCATAGAGCACGCCGAGGTAATTACGCTTGACAGCGACAGGCAGGGTAGCTTCTGGCCGCAAGCCGTCGTCATTCGGGTCGCCCACGCCAAGGGCGCGCTCGTATGCCGGTGGCAACTCCCCCGGCTGGGGAGCGGCCACCTCTGGCGGGGTCAGCTCCTGTGCGGGGATCTCCAGCACTTGTGGCGCGCCGACGCTACGCCCCTGATGACTAGCAGAAGGCGCAGCCGAGTTTGCAGAAGGTGGCGACAAGGACTGCCCCTCTTGAGCAAAGAGTGAGACAGGCAGCCCGTAGAACAAGGCAATGGCTAGGAGCCAGCAAGCTGAGCAAGAAGCTTTCACGCCGAGTCTCCTTCTTCTCCCCTATACAATCACGTGAGCGACCTCATTATTCATCTGGTTAAGCAAGAGCGCAAGCAAGGCAAAGGACTGAGTAACGAGGACTGAGGGCCGAGTAGGACATAATGAACAGCAAGAAAGTCTTTTACTCAGTCCTCAGCACTCATACCTCAGCACTCACTTAATCTCGGCGAGGGCGTGTTCCAGTTCCGGCGCCGGGAGGATCTCGCGCGGGTTCTCCATCACCTTTTTGAACCGTACGATTCCCTCTTTGTCGATGATAAAGTAGGCGCGGTTGCTCAGTCGCTTGTCTTTATCCAACCAGCCAGCGTAGTCGGCAATCACATTGGGCGCATCAAAAGCACTCAACAGCGGGTAATCAAGCTTGATCTGTTGGGCGAACACTTTTTGCGAAGCGCCGTGGTTCGTGCTGATTCCCAAAACCTTCGCGTTCAGCTTCTTTTGGGTTTCCTCCTGCCCGGAGGAGAGTTGCATGGTTCATCCCGGGGTGAAATCGAGGAGATAAAAGAGCAGGACGACGTTGTCCTTGCCCTTAAAGTCCTTGAGACATACCTTTTCCCCTTGGCTAGAGGGCAGGCAAAAGTCTGGGGCTGGACTGCCGACTTCGGTCCCAGCCCAAGCACTGCTCGTCAGCGCGAGCGCTAACAGCCCGGCGGCCAACATACTACACCATATTCCTCGCATAATTACTCCTTTCTCCATCAGATGGAAGCGGCATTGTCTGCACCCTGTCAAGGGTGCGCTCTGCGCACCCTACAAGAACTCAGTCCTCATTACTCAGTCCTCAGCACTCATGACGCTGGCCGAAACTTCACCAACGTCATTTCCGGCGTGACATCGTCGAACGTCGCCACCACCGGCATGCCGACCCGCACTTCGTCCGGCTGACAGCCAGTGATATTGGTTGTGAGATGTGGTCCTTCGGCTAGTTCGACGATGGCAATCACATACGGCACGTCCTCCGCGAAAGCCGGGTGAGTCGGGGCCTGGGCGATGGTGTATGAGTAGACCGTGCCTTTCCCCGAAACCTTGAGCCACTGGAGATGCGAGGACAAACATTCCGGGCACACTTCACGAGGGTAGAAGATATGCGCCCCGCAACTGCCGCAGCGTTGGATTTGCAACTCGTGGCGCTTCGCGGCTTCCCAGAACGGCAGCGAGGCCGCTGTCGGTCGAGGGAGAGGTTTCTTATAATCTGCCATGAGATCACTCCTCTCATTTACAAGCGATCGGCGGTCAGCATTCGGCAGTCAGCCAGACGAGGAAAAATGACTGTTTTGACTGAAAGCTGGTGGCTGATAGCTGAACGCTCCTTAGTGAATTCCCAGCACCAGGCTGCACTGCTCGCTCATGATGCCGCCGTTGCCGTTGACATAGCCGATGGTCGCGTCTTTCACCTGGCGTTCACCGCCGCGCCCCATCAACTGCCGCACGCCTTCGATCACGTGGCTCATGCCGCCAGCCAAGCCGGGCTGGCCGAACGAAAGCTGCCCACCGTGGGTGTTGCAGGGGAAATCCCCCTTGTACGAGAGATCATGTTCCTCGACGAATCGTCCCCCTTCGCCCTTCTTGCAGAATCCAGCATCTTCGAGCGTGACGAGCACCGTGATGGTGTAGCAGTCATATGGCTGGGCAAAATCCATATCCTTTGGTGAGACACCTGCCATCTTGAATGCCCCTTCGGCAGCGGGCTTGACCAGAGAGGTCGTCAGGCTGCGGGCGCGTGTGATGCCACAGTGCCCACCCGCCTCGCCAGCACCCAGGAGATAAACCGGCCGCTGCGGGCTGCGCTTCGCCCGTTCAGCGCTGGTGACGATAAAGGCACCACCACCGGTGCAGGGACTGACGATTTCCAGCAGGTGCAAAGGATCAACGATCATGCGCGAGTTGAGCACGTCGTCGATGGTGATCTCTTTAGTGCCGAACAAAGCCGTGGGGTTCTTGCAGGCGTTCTTGCGTTGATCGACGGCGACCTTAGCCATTTGCGTAGGCTTAGTGCCGAACTCTGCCATATGCCGTCGAGCGATAAGGGCGTAGCCAGGATTGGCCGCAATGAGCCCATACGGCGCGTCGAACTCGGCATCCAGGCGCGGAAACGGCGGCGGTTTCATCCCGGTGGCTTTGGTACCCCGAGTGTCGCCGAGGACGCACAAGACATTATTACACATCCCCGCTTCAATCGCCGCCGCGGCTCGCCACACCATACCCGCGGCCGAGGCGCCGCCCAGTTCAACTTGATTAAGATATCGGGGTTGAAGCTGCAGGTACTCGGCCACTACTGACGGCCACAGGACGCTATAGTCACCAATGGCCATGCCGGTAAGCAGGCCGTCAAGGTCTTTCTTTTCCAGGCCAGCATCAGCAATAGCCTCCCTCGCTACTTCGCTGATAATGCCAAGCGGAGTCTTACTTCCGTCTCCTTTCTGTGGAGCCATCTCGGCAAACCCGATGACCGCGGCTTTTCCTTTAATGCTCATGGTTCCCCTCCTAAGTCGGGCGATAGGCGATGCGTTACTCTACATCGGACGAACCAGTTCTGTCAAAGCAAAAATCGAGTTAGCAGTTTTCGTTTGACAAACGAACTCGTTCTGTCCTATTCCTAGCCCAGCTTCTACTCTGGGGAGATAGCTGAAAAAGGAGGAAGGGCACTATGGCGGAGGACACGATCAATCAAGGGCAGTTACACGCTGATGTTGAGTATGCCCGGAAACTAAGGGCACTCGCTGCCTTTCGAGGGCATCTGGTAGAGGACTCGATTAGTATGGCAATCAGTAAGATAGAGGAGAAACTTCTCCTCGTCCAGCCTCCTCTTTCTCCCGAGGAACATGCTGCTTTTGAGGAAGCGTACAAAGCTTTGGCTGAGCACCTTCGGAAAAGCAGTACGCCTGAGCAGCAAGAGGACCTGCAGCAGTTACAAAATGCCGTGGCGGATGCCGAGAAACGTCTAGCGCCTGCTGCCTCTCGGGGCCACAAAGTAGCAGACTGGATTAAAGATCAAATCAACAACGCAAAAGAGTTCCTTGACCGCGCCCAGCTTCCGCTTCCCCCGGCGTAACGCGCGGCCTTTAGGCAAGCCTGCGACGATCTGAGTCTCGCCTTTGGGGCAAATATCGGTCAGAGATTTCGCGATGGGGTTAAAGCGGCCTCAGAGCTTTTGCCGTTCGCTAATGACAGAGGATATCAGGTATCAGATGACATTGTTAAGCCAATCGAAGAGGCAGAGGAGTTTCTCGATCGCCCTGACTTGCCTTCGTGAGAGAAGCGTGCTGCCTTTGAAAAAGCGTACCGTGACCTTGTACACATCCTGAGGCCGACGACGATTGATACCCTCCGGGCGAGATTCAAGACGGAATACGTTGTCCCTCTGGTGGCCGCCACGCTTATTGTTATACCCTCTTACCTTCTCTGGCACCTTTGGCGAGTTTTGCAAGGGTCCTCCAAATCTTGGGGCATCGAAACCGGGGCGCTGTTAGGGTTGATTGCGGCGGGCGCCTTCATCACTTGGTTTCTTTATCTCTTCACTGGTTTCGTTAACGAACAAAAATTGAGCCAACTCGTTCTCTTGTGCTATCTGTTCTGTTTTAGTGCTCTAGCCAGCCCGCTGCTGTCTTTGGTCGTTTTTTTCGTGCCGGAAGCCTATATGATTAAGAGTCCGATAGGAATCATTCACGGCTGTAGCGAACCACCCGGTCCCAACACCGGACTTCCACCGAACGCCAATCAAGCTACGGCCGGGCCCAAGAAATGGCTTGCAGACGAAATCGACTGTGACAAGGGCTCCAACCAGTGGGTGATTAATGTAGGAGGCGTGATTACAAGCTGGCCTGGAGCACCTGGTATCCTTGTGAAGGACTTCCAGACTCACGACGGTTTGCTGAGGGACGTGCAGTTTCAGAAGGTCGACAATGAAGGAAACTCTGGGGACAAGCCTCAGGCTCAAAACGGCCTGCGCAAGCGTGGTGAGCCTCCAGCGTTCCCTTTGCGCATTCAAGGGGGGTTAGTTGTTCCGCTCTATGTTGTGGTTCTCTCCCTTATGGGAGGCGCGGTCAGTATGACCCGACGAGTTCCAGAGTATCAAAGGCGCACTCTGGACATTGAGGATCGGGATATGACACCCGACAAGGCCCGTGAGAACCTAGTTTTTCAGATCATGCAGGTTTTTTCAGCTCCGCTGGTCGCTGTCACCGCCTATTACCTCTTCGAGCCGGATAGCGGGGCAAAGTCTGTTCTTCTTGGCTTCGTTTCTGGATTTGCGTCGGAGCCAATCTTGCTGGCTATCCGTGCGCTCGTGGAGAAGCTGACGCCGGCAGCAAGCCTCTCAACAGACTCTCTGGGCAAACTCGTTGGCGATTTTAAGACACGAAGTCCTGAAGAAAAGAAAATTCTCGAAGCTGCACTCAAGACAAACGAACAGGGTGCCGCTAAGCCACCGTTGGCGCCCGGAGCGGCAAAGTAAGCAAACGGATAAGGCTGTCCCCAAACATCTCACCTACGGTCACCCATGTCCGCTTTTCTTCTAACCAAAGATGCGCCGATCGCCACGTTGATCTTCAACCGACCGGAGAAGCGTAACCCACTAAACGTTGAGGTTCTGCTAGAGATGGAGGATCTGCTTCACTCCATGCGTGACGACCCGGATGTGCGCGTCCTGATTGTTACCGGCTCAGGCAACAGCTTCTGCGCCGGCGCTGATTTGTCTGCCCTCAAAGGGAGCAGTGACCCACAGGAGCGCCAGCGTCTGCTCCAGGCCCAGGGGACGCGCCGCACCAGCCTCACCGCCCGCGTGGCGCTCGTCCTGCGT
This sequence comes from Binatia bacterium, assembly GCA_041487975.1. Lineage (GTDB taxonomy): Bacteria > Desulfobacterota > Binatia > Bin18 > Bin18 > JACQEL01. The sequence goes on from JBGPOI010000145.1 coordinate 6,540, forward strand.
GAACTGGAGCAGCTAACGATTGCCGCTATTAACGGCTACGCGGTCGGTGGAGGCTGGATGATGAGTCTGGCTTGCGACTTCCGTATTGCTGTGGATCAGGCGGAGTTCTGGTTCCCCGAAGTCGATCTCGGTGTTCCTTTGGTCCCTGAAGGCTGCCGGCTGGTGGTCGAGTTGGTCGGCCCAGCACGAGCTAAGGAGATCATCCTCACCTGCCGGCGTTACAAGGCGACAGAGTTGCAGCAGATGGGCATGGTGCACCAAGTTGTTCCGGCAGCGCAGTTGCACGATGCCGCTCTCTCGCTTGCCCGGAGCCTCGCGGGTAAAAAGCAAGATGCGGTGGAGTGGAGCAAGGCGACGGTCAACGCGCTGACGCGCGGGCAACGAGTCATGCGGCCGGATTTGCTGCTCGGGCGAGAATAGCAACGGCTAGGGCTTGCGTCCCTTCCTGCTGCGTTGTAGGGGCTTGATTCATCAAGCCCTCTCGGGTCGGATGAATCCGACCCCAACAAATATGGTAGAGGAGCACCTGTATGGCCAAAGCCCAGCGCTGTCTGATGTGCGCCGAAGAGCTGTATCAAATGAGCAACTACGGCGAGCCAGCCGACGGCGTGTGGCCGCCCATGGTCGAGGACGAGAAATATGGCACGTTGATCGTCTGCCCGCACTGCGAGGCCGAACACATCACTTTTATTGACTCCACTCCCGGCCACCCGCCCGTGCGCCGTATTCGTATGCTCAAGCCACCGGCGTAATCATCAAGGAGGAACAATTAGCCATGCGCCAGATAAAGATCATCGTTGAAAAACACCCGGACGGATATGTAGCATACCCCTTGGGAGTGAAAGGGGTGGTGGTCGGCGAAGGGGACACCTACGAAGAGGCGCTAGCCGATGTGAAGTCAGCCATAAAATTTCATATCGAGAGCTTCGGAGATGATGTCCTTGCGATTGATCCTCCCGTAGCGATCCTGAAGATCGCTTGCTACCGCTCGACCCCAGCCGTTTAGGCGTGTACAATCCGCCCGCAGCACGCCCCTGGGGAGGTAGACTATGACGTCTACGGTCGTGACGAAATCCTGCGGATCTCCGCGTATCTTCTATGGCTGGTGGATGATATTGGTTTCGTGCATCGCCATGGCCGCCGGTCCGATCCTCATCACCGGCACGTTTGGCATTTTCGTCAAACCTTTGGCTGAAACCTATGGCTGGAGCCGCAGCGCCATCTCCTTTGCCTTTTCCCTGGTCGCCCTCATGGTTTCTCTCTACGCGCCCGTGGTGGGAACTTTCGTTGATCGGTTCGGTCCACGCAAAGTCATCGTGTGTGGCGCGGTCGTATTTGGCAGTGGGTTTTGCTCGTTTTGGTTCCTCTCTGGCTCGCTCTGGCAGTTCTATGGATCGTACCTACTGACCGCGTTCGGTGGCGCTTGTCTCACTTCTATCCCGTTCGCGACAGTAATCTCTCGCTGGTTCGTACGTCAACGAGGGATCGCCTTAGGGATGATGGGGACTGGGGTCTTCCTTGGCGGCATGTACGCGCCTCCGCTTGTCACCTATGTCATTACCCATGCCGACTGGCGTTGGGCCTATGTAACGCTGGGACTGTTGGTATGGGGAATCGCGATTCCAATGGTCGGATTGTTCCTGGTCGAAAGTCCACAGCAGATCGGTCTTCGCCCGGATGGCAAGACAGAAGAAGAGCCGGCACATCCTATCGCCGCATCGCGCGGAGCCTCCGGTCGCGATTGCACGCTCGCCGAGGCCAGGAGAACTGTGCCGTTCTGGTGTATGGCGCTCAGCTTCGGACTTCTCAGTGGCGCGCTGCACGGCTGCATCACCCATCTGGCTCCGCTGTTGACGGATACAGGGTTGTCTCCACAGCAAGCGGCTAGTGCCCTGATGCTCCTCTCGGGAATGGGGGTGCTGGGGAGGATCATCGCCGGTTATCTTGTCGATCGCTTTCCCGCTCATTTGGTCGCGGCGGGACTTTTCCTGATCGTCGCGGTTGGTCTGCTGGCGGGGCTGAACGCCGGTGACCAACGTCTAGCTTTCGTATTTGCCGCAATGATTGGGCTTGGGTTCGGAGCCGAGACCGATCTCATGCCCTACTTGATCGGCCATCACTTTGGGCTTACCTCGTTTGGCAAGATCTTTGGCTGGCTCTATGGCGCGTTCGCGTTTGGCGCGGTTCTCGGGCCACTGCTGATGGGCCGGGTATTCGATACCACCGGCTCTTACCAGATAGCCCTGATGATCCTGATCCCGGCTACAGCTCTTGGTGCCGGGTTGATGCTGCCGCTGGGCGGGCAGAGTGCAGAGGTAAGAATGAAAAGTGAAAAATTAAGGGTACAAGCTTGATAACGTTTCCCTCTTCGTTTCCGACTCTTCATTACTTAACTTTTAACTCTTCACTTCTTCAGGCTCGGCCATCGCCCGAATCCGGTTGGGATCCATAAAGGTGCTGGCGGTCAGGCCACCATCACACCTGCGCTTCCGTGCGCAAACCGGGTTGCGTCACAGCAGTCAAATAAGATAAACCGCATCAAGACCATCACACATAGGAGGTAAATAATGAAACTGTATAATTCGCTCGGGCCCAACCCGCGCTGCGTGCGCATGTTCATGGCCGAGAAGGGCATCACTCTACCAACGATCGAGTTGGACATCCTCGGCGCGGAGAACCGCCGAGCGCCCTACACCGCCAAGAATCCGGGTGGCCAGATGCCCGCGCTCGAATTGGACAACGGCGGCGTGCTGGGTGAGACCGTCGCCATTTGCGAGTATCTCGAAGACAAGCATCCGCAGCCGGCCCTGATCGGCGCAACGCCTGAAGAGAAGGCCGAAACCCGCATGTGGCAGCGCCGCGTCGAACTCAATATCACCGAGAATCTCTACAACGGCTTCCGCTACGCCGAAGGGTTGCAGATGTTCAAGGACCGCATGCACTGTTTGCCTGAAGCGGCTGCGGGTCTCAAAGCCATCGCCCAGGAGAAGTTGGAGTGGCTGGATAAACTGATGGAAGGTAAGACCTTCATCGCCGGCAACCGTCTCACGCTGCCCGACATCATCATGTATGTCGCACTCGACTTCGGCGCGGGTGTCGGCCAGAAGATCGACTCGAAGCTGAAAAACCTGACGGCTTGGTTCAATCGTATGAACGAACGGCCGACCGCCACCGCCAGCCTGCACGAAAAGGCCAAGGCCGCGGGGATGCGGGCGTAGATCGAAGACGCGAACCGGGGAACCGGAGAACCTAGGAGGGGGGGGTTGTCACGGCTCTAGCTCTGCCCGAGGCCCCCTCACCCTAGCCCTCTCCCACCAGGGGAGAGGGGACTTATTGAGGAGAGGTCGACGATTAATGCCTAGCCAAATCATTCGCACCACCTGCACAATGGATTGTCCGGACACCTGTGGACTCGAGGTCACGGTCAGTGAAGAAAAAATTCA
>JBGPOI010000146.1:0-9864 GCA_041487975.1 Binatia bacterium
AAGGAGTTGTTTCTTAACTCAGTCCTCATCACTCATTGCTCAGTCCTTTTTCTGTTATGGCCGACATTTATCTCGCGCTCCTCCACTACCCAGTCTACGACAAGGGCCACAAGGTGGTGACGACCTCGATCACTAACATGGACATCCATGACATCGCCCGCTCAGCCCGTACCTATGGGGTTAAGCGTTTCTTCGTCGTCACGCCGGTGCGCACCCTACGAGCGCTGGCCGAAAAGATCCTCGAGCACTGGCAACACGGCTACGGCAGTGTCTACAACGAGACCCGCAAAGATGCCCTGGCACTCGTCGCCCTGACCGACGATCTCGACAGCACGATCCAAGCGATTCAGCAAGAAACCGGAGAACGACCACATCTCGTCGCAACCTCGGCGCGAGCCGGAGGAAGTCGTACCACATTTGCCCAGATGAGGCGGAAAGTAGAGGAAGCAGGACTTCCCCTGCTCTTTGTGCTGGGAACGGGCTGGGGACTGACCGAAGAGGTGCTGGAACGGGCAGATGATATCCTTGAGCCGATCAGGGGGGCCGGAGCATACAACCATCTCTCGGTCCGCTCGGCTGCAGCCATCCTCCTTGACCGCCTGCGAGGCGCACGATAAGACAACGGCAAGCATTCAGCTTTCAGCCATCAGCTTTCAGCCCAAACTCGGAGATTCCCGCTTAGCCATAAATGACGGCTGCCAGGTTATGAGGTTGCTGACCTCTTCCTTGTCCCCTGTACCCTTCTCCCTGTGTTGCTGACCACTGAGTGCTGATCGCTGACCGCTGTGGAGGAATACCATCATGAGCAACCAGATTGACGCTATTGAAGCCGGCCAGTTAAAGACCGACATTCCCGACTTTAAAGTCGGTGACACCGTCCGTGTCCACGCCAAGATCATCGAGGGCGATAAAGAGCGCATTCAGGTCTTCGAAGGGGCCGTCATTAGCCGCGCCAACGGCGGCAACCGGGCGACGTTCACCGTGCGCAAGATTTCCTATGGTGTCGGAGTTGAGCGCATCTTTCCTCTCCACTCGCCCCGTATTGATAAAATTGAAGTGGTCGCTCGTGGTCGGGTACGTCGAGCCAAGTTGTATTATCTGCGCGAACTGTCCGGTAAAGCGGCGCGAATCAAGGGGACACGCGTCCAGATCAGGACAAAAAGTGGGGCTGACGCCTCCGTCCCCGCTCCTGCAGAGCAGCCGAGCAAACAGACGTAAACGCTCCCCGTCGCCGTGCTTTCTCTCCCTCTCCTGCGTCGTGGGAGAGGGAACCTCTGGAATCAGCCGTTATCGGATTCAGAGGTGCGACCGCGTTCCCACAGCACCAGCCCGGCAATCACCAGCGCGAGCAGGACGAGCGTGGCATAGCCATAGTCCGGCGAGGCGTATTGGATCAGTTCATCGAAGCGGCCGATGAGCAGCGACATGCGCGCCATGACCGTGTACCCAAAAGCCGCGCCAAACGAGACCATCAAGAAGTAGATCCCAACCCGGGCGATCCGGTGCACGACGCCCGTGTGCTCGATCGAGAAGAAAAAATAAAAGAGCACACTGACGACACCGACGAGAATCAGCAACGTGTTCAGTCCGGCAAAGGTGAACCACGAGACACCTCCATCACCAACTGTCACGAGCGGCTTCAACGTCCCCTGGACTTGCTGAAGGATGAGGGAGGAGATCACGCGCGGGATCGCTATGCCGGAACCGATGCCGACGATGAAAGCAAACGAGATGCGACTGAGCCAGGCAAGCGCCGGGATGAAACGCGCCAGCACGAGCAACCCCAAGAGCGTAGGAAGAATCAGCCACCAGTCCCCTTGCTGCACCATGGGCACGTAGAGCTTTTTGACCATCACCTCGTAGTAAGTAATGACGAGACCGTAGCCGACCGACACGCCGACATAGATATGCTCGCCGAGCTTGAAGAAGGGATTATCCTTGTAGAGAAAGCTGTACATGAACAGGCTGAGGCCGGTGGCCACCCACGCGCCGATCAGCATTTCGGTGCTCATCCCCGCCGCCTCCCTTCCTGACCGGTCAAGAAGTAGAACAGGTTGCAGGCCACGATAAGGAAGATGATGAGGAAATGCGTCGCCGACTGGGCATCCATGCCGGCGGTGGCTTTGCCCGCCACGCCCACCAGCGTTTCATACTCCGCAGCGCCGCGCAGGCCACCCAGCAGGCCGTTGATTTGTCCGGTATCGATGAGCGGGTAGAGACCAGGCGCGCTCACTGCCGTGCACCCTCCGCCCAATTCAAAGTCGTACTTTTCTTTGCCGTACACGTACCAGGTTTCAACGCCAGGTGAGCCCGCGCTGAGGCTGATGACATATTGAATGTCGCGTAAGGTTCGTACCTCTTTAAGCATCGGCAGCTCGGCGGTTTTGGCGCCGTAGTAATCAGTGGGAAAGGTAGCATAGAGATCCTGACCCATGCTAATGATGACGTTCGCGCCACCGGGCCCGTAGCCGAGGAAGACATAGTCTTTCCCCTTCTCCTTGCCACTTTCCTGCGCGACTCCGGCAACGACCGACTCGGCCATGCTGGTGCCGGTAATCCACAGGGTCATCCCCACGACTTTCAGATTTTTGCGAAAGGCATGACGTAGCAGGGCAATAGACATGGGATACAGCTCGGGCTTGGAGGAGGGATCAAAATCGAGCGACAGTAAGAACACCGACCCTTCGGGCAGACTTTCCATGTAGTCGTAGATTTTCCGCACCTCGGGAGAAACCCGGATCGGCAGCCTGAAAGGATAAAGCAAAGGCAGCAGAGTGACGACGGCGATCAAGAGGAAGATCAAGCGTCGATCCAGACTCAGCATGCGGCGAGCAAAATCTTTCATGGCAGTCAGCTCAGCAGAGGATTGGGTCATTGAATCATTGAGTCATTATTTTCATTCATTACTCATTACTCGTTACTCATTACTCGTTACTCTAATCCCGTCCCCCCAAATATGCTCGCTCGATACCAAAGATGATCTTGATCGAGGTAGCGATGCCGCCCAGGCTGATGCCGATGATAATCCCACGCCGGGCCGCGGTGTTCGGAACGCTCATGATCCAGTCTGATATCTGGCCCACGCCGGAGACGAGATATTCGCCCAGGGGAACGCGACCAAACATGACGAGCACGGCTGCGGCCAGCAGAACCGTCGCTTCCAGGCTGCGCGCGCGAAAGGCGCGATAGGCAGCCGAGGCCACAAAGAATGCCAGGATGGAAAACATCGTGCTTGAGAGCGCGACCAGGATATAGCTGTATAACCAGCCGAAGGCGCTGTTTTCACTCTCGCCGCCCGACCAAAGCCCGACAAGCAACGTGCTCAACATCGAGAGGTAGAGGACGACGCTATATCCCCATCCGGCTTCCTGCCGTCTGATCTTGGTATAGTGGACGTGGAGCAAGCTGGTCACGCCCAGGATTACCGCGAATCCGGCGATGATCTGATTCCATACCGAGACTTCGCTCAACAACGCTTCCGAGGCCGGGAGTGGAACGTAGTATTGCAGGGCAAACGTGACGCCAAGCACGAAGGTGAGCAAAACCGGGAACGAACGTTTCCAGAAAATCACCAGCCACTCCTATTTAAAGTCGCCGAAGAGTTGAAAGAAGGTGCGAAACACCGGCGTCCCGAGCAATGCCCCTAGAGTCACCAACAGTGTGCCAATGACCATCACGGCAAGAAAAAAGCCTTTCCCGAGGTCCTGCCCCCGCAAGGTGCCGACCAAGACCGGCTCGCGCGAAAGGTACGCGCTAGCCGCATAGAGTTCCTCGCCGATCAAGGTGTAATCGCACGCAGTGATAAAGAACGGCAACTGGTGGTCGGAGTCGGTGCCGGCGATTTGGATCGCGCCGGTGGCGGCGCCTGGCTCGGCCAGCAGCAGAGACTCAGCGAAGTAAGCGCCCATGAAAAAGTTCGCCGCCGGCTTCTCGCGCAGCATGATCCCGTCCACTGCCGCAGTATAAGAGAACTGGTCCGAAGTAATGAAGAAGTTGGAATCCTCTTTGTAGGCATCCGGCCGGCCAACGGCGAGGTATGATTCTCTGACGATCTCCTGGCACACCGCCATGACGATGGGGTCGCGATGTGGCACTATCAGGTCCGTCCCATAAGTCGCCACGCGCTTGGCCACTTCGCCCAGGATCACCGTGGCCGCGATGGTCGAAAGACTCGACATGTCATCGATGCCGGTGAGGTAGAGAATGGGCCGCCCCATCTCCGTGGCCCGTCCCACCGCTTCCTCGACGGCATCGAGGCCGGGGATGCGACGCAGGAAGATATTGGGGTTGACTCGGGCGCGGCGGATCGACACTAAGACGGTCGCACTGAAAGCGAGCATGATCAGCAGGTTGTTGAGTTTGGCCCAGTTGAAGAGGTTCGCGCGTGGTACTGCCGAGATCGGCGAACTCTCGGCACTTGTTTGCCCTTCTATCCGCGCCACTTTGAAGAAATACGGCTTACCATCAGTGAGTCGCACTGCCGAATTGGATTTGACCTGAAAAAAATGCAGGTCTTGATGCTTTGCCCCCCATACCCACCAGGGACCCGCGACTTCAGTTTCGTAATGGCTATTGGCAGGAAACTCGGCGATCTGCTTGAACTCCCCGTTTTCCTGTTCGCTCACGAAGATGCGGTAGGAAGTTGCAGGGCTATCCGCCGCTATAGCACGCCAGCGCAGGCCGATACTGTCGCCGCCATCGCTGGGCATATCAAATGCTTCAAGCGCCAGGGGCGCCTCGAGAGCGGTAGCAGGGAAAGGAAACAAGAAGAATAAACTCAGGACAAAAAGCAGAGTAAAAAATTTCCTTCTCCTCTGAGAAGAGAGATTCGGCAGCCTCTCTACCAGCCTCCAGCCTCCAGCCTCTAGCCTCTTCTTCACCATTACTCCTCAATCATCTCCACATTCGCACGCGGGATGGTCACATCTCGCCCATCTGGGAGGGTCGCCACCAGCACCCGCACCTGGCTCTCAGTCGGGATAAGCTGTAATTCCGCCGGGAGGCCTTTCACTCGGGCTATGACGCCAAAGTAGGGCTCGCGGATGATGCGAATCGTATCTCCGGCCTTAATGCCACCTGCGGTGGCTTGAGACTTGAAACTTGAGACTTGAGACTGGTCGGAGGCACCCAAGGGAATGATAACCTCCGGTCGGATCACGCCGGCGCGGATCTGCGTCGCGCCGCTACACGCAGCCTTTTGTCCAGCTTTGGCAACGAACAGGTCAAACGTCCGTTTGGCCATGGGGATGGCGCCAAAACCTTCAGTGATGATGAGAGTAAAACCGATCTTCTCCGTACCGGTGATGGCCACGCCCAAGTCGTACCCCAGCAGTTCCTTGAGGTCCCGGTCATGCACGCCGCCAACGACCAAGGCTCGCACCCCCAGTTCTCGCGCCCGCGCAAAAGTCTCTTTCTGTGCCAGGGCGCCGCCGATCACGATTTGGTCTTTGTACTCAGGCTTGAGATGAGCGGCAGTAAGCACTTCGTCCGGACTACGGACTGCCATGGTGATCATGCCGGCGGTTTCGCCACCGACGCCGAAGATCCCCTGAATGAAAGCACAGTGCGATTCGACAACGACCCCTTGCTGGGGAGTGACCTCGACGATAGTCCCGTCGATATAGGCCGACAAGCGGATGACCTCGGGGGGTTCGCGCAAGAACACCTGGCCAGTCACCTTCGAGATGCTCTCAACCGTGCCAGAGATGGGCGCTCGCACCTGCATCTTGAACCATTTGATGAACGGCCTGTTCTCCGCGATCGGCTCGTCTTTGGCAATGGCTTCGCCCTCGTGCTTGAGCATGTAAGCAAGGATCTCACCTGGCGCGATGCTGAGCTGGTTGACGACATTCACCGGATAGACTTTCCCCGGCAGGGCGGTCTGGGCGACCTCAGTGGTTGCCGACACCCATGTCCCCTCGGAGACCAACACCTCGCCGGGGATCGGCAAAAGTCGCCGTTTACGGATGATCGCGTCAGGAGCGACGCGCAGGCCAGGGGTATAAGCGTGAGCCATTTCTTCAGTAATGAGTGATGAGTGATGAGTTCTGAGCGTTAAGGATTAGATCCTTGCGTCATTGAATCATTGTCTTCACTCAGTCCTCAGTCCTCGTTACTCAGTCCTTTCTGTCGGGTAGAGATTCACCGCTCGCGCCCAGGTCTGGAGTTGTTGCACGCGAGCGGCTTCGTCTTTGGCGATGGTAATGGGCCGGCCACGGGCGTCAAGAATCAACCCGACCACTCCGCCTTTCACTTTCCCGGTAACCTTCTTCCCGTCTCCTGCGCCGAAGTCAAACCCCCTGGCCGGTGTCAGCTCGATGCCTGCCTCTTGGTTGACCTCTAAGGGCAAGAGACGGAGGTCACCAACAGGAATACGGTCTTCCACCATCCGCTCACCTGGTAGGAGCAAACGGTAGGAGAAACAGCGCTCACCGGCTTTGCCCATCCCCTTGGGCGCAATACAGGTCCCGAGCGGCACCAGGCAGTCCTTCACAAACACCTCGGTGGCGGCTTGCTCATTGACTGTGGAAAGGACGCCGAGGTGGGGCATCATGAAGATGCTGTCCACCGCGAGCTGAGTCATGCCCAGCGGCAGGTAGGCATCGATCATCATGAGCATCGACTGCACCCGACGGGGCGCGTGCGAAAGGATACCCCCGCTGCCGACGATCAGGTCCAGGGCGAACATGTCGATGAGACTCTGTCCTGAGGCGGTCTGGGCAAAAGCGTCGGAGACCGAGCGCTCCTGCTGCACGCCTTTGAGGCCGACGGCGATCTGTTTGTGCTGGTCCAACGCCAGACGCAACGCTTCACGGGCAATAGCCTGCTCGACCTGCAAATCGATCACAGTCTGCGGGATCGTGGTCGGCCGGATCATCTTGTTTTTGATTTGGTTGCGCAGGTTCTGTTCGTCGAAAGCGAAAGGGAGCCAGCGTCGGATGTTGTCGAGTCCAGCCTCGGCAACGACATTCGCTACGCTGTAGCTCATCCCCAGGTTGGCACTCACTGTGCGATTGAAGATTTCTTGAAAAACTGAGAAGACGTCGGTCGTCGCGCCGCCGATGTCCACGCCGATGACGTTGATGCCTTCACGTTTGGCCACGGTCTCGATAATCATGCCCACTGCGGCCGGAGTTGGGATGATCGGCGCGCCCGCCCAGGAAATCAATTTTTTGTAACCGGGAGCCTGAGCCATAACGTGTTCAAGGAACAAGTCGTGGATCTTGTGGCGAGCCGGCATGAGATTCTCGCGCTCCAGTACCGGCCGGATGTTATCGGTGATCGACAACGCAGCCTTGTCGCCAAGAATCCTTTGCACTTCTTCACGTGCGTCTTTATTGCCGGCATAGATGATCGGTAACTGGTAACCGATACCCAGCCGCGGCCGGGGGTCGGCGGCGGCGATGTACTCAGCAATCTCGACCACGTGCGACACTGTACCGCCATCCGTGCCGCCGGAGAGCAGGATCATATCCGGTCTGAGGTGACGGATGCGCTCGATTTTCTCGTAGCTCGGCCGACCGTCGTTCGAGGCCAGGACATCCATGACAATCGCGCCGGCACCAAGCGCACAGCGTTGCGCGCTCTCGGCGGTCATGGCTTTGACCACGCCGGCGACCATCATCTGTAAACCGCCGCCGGCGCTGCTGGTGGAGATGTAGATGTCCACACCGGTGGTGCCATTGGCTGGCGTGATAATGCGTTCGCCGTCAAGAATTGTCCGACCGGAGAGTTCCTCGACCTCTTGAATGGCATTTAACACACCACGGGTGACATCCTCGAAGGGGGCTTCTACTGTGGTTGGGGCTTCGCCACGGTAGGTCTGGCGGTATTCGTCCCCCAGCTTCTGAATGAGGATCGCCTTGGTGGTGGTACTGCCACAGTCGGTGGCGAGAATGACGCGCAGGTCCTGGGGATTCATGCGGGAGAGGCCGCCTGTTCCTGAATCACGGCGATTAATCGAGGGACACTGTCACGTCGCTCCAACACGGAGGCCAGCCGTTCCATCTCCGTCGCATTGCACACCAGCTCAAGGAAAGGGCTGAGTCCATGTAGCACCTGGCTGCCAAGAAAGTTCAGCGGCCCCAGGGATTCAAGAAATAGCAGCGCAGGCAGAGCCATCCCGCGTTTGACGATTAAATGAGCCACTTTCTCTAACAGTGCGGCGTCTTCGGGAGCCAAGGCTGGCTCGCTTGGTGTCAGAGCGAAGGCGTGGACAAATTCCTTGCGGAGCTTCCCCCAAAGATTCACACGGTCTGTATGGCAGATTTGTTTTCCGCGAGCAATTCCCTGGCTTGCTGACGGCTGACCGCTGATAGCTGACCGCTTCTCCTTTGTGTATGATGGCGCCAATTTTCTCAGCCAGGGGTGTAGACATGGCCGACGCGTATGACCTCATCATCATCGGAGGCGGGGCCGCAGGGTTTACCGCTGGGCTCTATGCTGCCAGGGACCGTTGCCGGGCGCTGCTGCTAGAGCGTTTCTCCGCCGGTGGTCAGGTGCTCAACTGTGAGCACATCGAGAACTACCCAGGCTTTCCCGAGGGAATTGCCGGCTACTCCCTCGGTCCTTTGCTCCAACAGCAGGCCACGAACCTGGGGCTGGAGATGAAGCTCGCCGAGGTGCATGAAGTGAAGCTCGCGGGGGGGATGAAAGTCCTACAGACCGATGATGGCGAAGTACGCGCCAAGGCGCTGATTATCGCCACCGGCTCCAGCTTCACCAAACTCGGGATTCCCGGGGAAGAGGAGTTTCTCGGCAACGGCGTGTCGCACTGCGCCTCGTGCGACGGCGCGTTTTTCATGGACCAACCCGTGGCGGTAGTTGGCGGTGGCGACGCAGCCTTGGACGAAGGCATGCACCTCACCCAATATGCGTCGCAGGTGACGATCATCCACCGCCGCGACACACCACGCGCCTGCCAGCTTTTGCAGGAAAGGGCGCGCAGCAAAGAAAAACTGGCATTCCGCTGGAACACTGTGGTGCAGGCGATCGAAGGGGAAGGCACAGTGCAGCGCATCCAAGTCGAAGACCTAAAGACCGGAGAGCATTCGCAAATGGAGGTGTCCGGTGTGTTCCTCTACATCGGCCTGACGCCGAACACGCGGTTTCTCAACGGTCTGCTACCGCACAACGAACGGGGGCAGATTGTGACGGATCTGTCGATGCGCACAGCAATACCAGGCATCCTGGCCGCTGGCGACATCCGCTGCGAATCGTCGCGCCAACTGGTCTCCGCCGCTGGAGACGGGGCAACCGCTGCGCTGGCCGCTGTGCGTTATCTGCGGACTGAGGAATGGGCGGAGAGGTAAGAACTGTTAAAGGTTGGCACTGTTGATCTTTGATTCCTGACTGTTCTTGGAGGACATCATGGCTGAAACGTTTCCTGAACTTACTGACCGACTTATCGACTTCATTCGCCAGCAAAAGGTCTTTTTCGTCGCTACTGCGCCATTAGACCCGAGCCAACTAGTGAACGTGTCCCCTAAAGGTTACGACTGCCTGCGCATCTTCGATCCTAAAACGGTAGCTTACTTCGATTTCCCCGGCAGCGGCAACGAAACCGCTACCCATATCAAGGACAACGGCCGGCTGACGATGATGTTTTGCAGCTTCGGTTCCAAACCGATGACCTTGCGCCTCTATGGCAAGGGAGAGGTCATCGAGCGCAAGACCGAGCGTTTCCACGCACTGCTCAAGCAGTATGGCGAGGGAGTGATCCCCTGGATTCGCCAGCTCATCGTCCTGCACCTCGCCGAGGCTCACACCAGTTGTGGCTATGCGGTACCGCAGTTCGAATTCGTCGCGGAACGGCCGACCTATCGACGTTACTGTGAAGAGAATGCGCCCAAGGGCAAGCTGGAC
>JBGPOI010000147.1:0-9718 GCA_041487975.1 Binatia bacterium
CTACGACCTGCCGGCCAATGAGTGGCGGCGAGTGCAGAAGGCCGATGGGTACAAACACATCCTGGTGAACGGCACGGAAACCTTCCAGGATGGGAACTGCACCGGCGCGACCCCGGGTGCGCTGCTGCGCAACGGCCAGGCAGTCTGAACTAGCTTTCAGCCGTCAGCGATCAGCAGTCAGCTGTAGGGGGGGTCATGACCCCCCCTACACTTTTTGAAACCTACAAGAGGAGGGACTTATCATGGCAAGCATCAATGGTGGCTATATCTCGGCCGATGGACATTTTGTCGAGCCGGCGGATTTGTGGACGAAACGGATGGACAAACGCTTTCGCGACCGCGCACCGCACGTTGAGGCGCGGGCGGATGCGGACTGGTACGTTATTGACGGCGTGACGCCGTTTCCGGTGGGACTTGAAGGTGCCTCGATGGAAGACAAGATCGGTGGGGGCATCAAGATGATGGGCGGACATCGGCATGCCGATACTCGGCCCGGCGCGTGGGACCCGCAAGCACGTTTAGCCGATCTGACGCTGGATCACATCAAGGCCGAGGTCATGTATCCAGGCGGCTTTGGTTTACAGTTCTGGGCAGCGCCTGACGCAGAGTATCAGGCGGAATGTTGCCGGGTCTACAACGATTGGGTGAGTGAATTCTGTTCTGCTGACCCGGGGCGGTTCTTAGGCGCCGCGCTGATCCCCATGCGCGGACCAATCGAGTTAGCGGTGAAAGAAACACGACGAGCAGCCAAGCTGAAAGGGATTAAGACGCTCTCCATCCCGACTACCATGGTAGATCGGCAGTATTCCAGTCCGGATTATGAACCGCTGTGGGCGGCACTGCAGGAGGCGGGAATGCCGGTGTCCATCCATATTGGCACCACGGGTGAGCCTCTCTATGACCGGTTCCTGAAACTGGGGATTGGGCCGGGTGTCGTTGAGGCGAAGATCATCACCGGGCAACGCGCCGTGGCCGAGTTGATCTGGGCCGGAGTGCCGCAGCGCTATCCCAACTTACGCGTTATCATCGCCGAGGGTGGTATTGGCTGGATTCCCACGTTGGTAGGTTTTATGGATCACTGGTGGGCGGATCACCGTCGCTGGATGGAACCCAAGCTAGAGGAGAAGCCCAGTTTCTACTTTAACCGCCAGTTCTGGGCGACCTTTGAGGAGGATCGGGCCGGCGTGGTGCTGGCGCGCGAGGGCATTCTCGACATAGATCGCGTAATGTGGGGGTCGGACTATCCGCACACGGAGGGCACGTTCCCGCATTCGCAAGAGGCGATTGCCAGGGACTTTGCCGGGCTGTCGGAAACCCAGGTGTACAAGCTGGTAGTCGGCAACGCGGCGAGCCTCTATGGCCTCAACGCGTAATCACGTCGAGTGAGTAGTGCGTGGCGGAAGATCCTGGGAGAGAACGCCGCCACGCTGTACGACCTGAGATCGAATTCGTTCACTGTTTGTGATCTGAAATGTTGACAAAAAGGAGGACTGACCATGAACGTGCAAGAGCTGCAATCGTTGGCCCAACAGTTCTGTGACGCCTTTAACAAAAAAGACCTCAAAGCCGCCCTGAATATGCTATCCGATGACCTCGAGGTCTTTGATCACGTGCCCTACCGCTTCGACAACAAAGAGCAGTTCGCTCAGTTTCTGGCGGGGGCGATCGAGGGCGTGGCCTCAATGAATTTCGGTTTTCGCCAAATGTCGTGTCGCGTTTTTAACGACAACGCGGGCGTGGTCAATGCCTACGACACGTTTACGGGCGTGACCAAGGACGGCAAGGTCCAAACGCTCCACGGGCGAACCACGTTGGTCTTTGTCAAACAAGGGGGACAGTGGAAAATCGTGAGTGCGCACTTTTCTCCCCTACCCCAGGCGACGCCGTGACGGAGTAGGGGGGGAGCACCTGCCCTTCATCCAAACAAACGGCGTGAACCTGTATTACGAAGTGCATGAGCAGGGACCGGCACTGGTCCTCGCGTCTGCATTTATCCATGATCCCGCCTACCTGAAGCGCACGCAGACGGCGATTGACTACGTGGGGTTGAGTCTGCTGGTCATCGGCCTGACCTGTTTACAGTTTGTGCTCGACCGTGGGGAGCGAGCCGACTGGTTTGCCGCGACGTGGGTGTGGGTTTGCACGAGCGTGAGTCTGGTAACGTTGACGGTGTTCGTCATCCGGGAGGTCCGGGTCGCCGACCTGATTCTTGACTTCCGCTTGCTGACCAACCGGACCTATGCGGTGGGGACTACACTCCATACGTTGATGGGCTTCGTGCTGTATAGGAGTGTCTGTGCTTTCTTTGAAAAATCATACTGTAAGCACACCTAGGCTCTGAAAATTCAATGGGTTACGAGAGTATCACAAAGAGTTCTGTATCACGACATGCAGTGGTGAGGGCGGCCTCAAAACTCATGCGAAATCAATCAATTGCATCGTCACCCAAAAGAGGCTTTGGCCTTACCGTATGAATTTTCGCGAAAAACCCCGGAACCCCTACCTGCTATACACGCCGAGAAGGTCGCTCGGGCTGTCGGCAAAAAGGCGAGGTCCTGACTCCAAAGAATCAAGCAGGAGTAACACTATGGCTGCCAAGAAACGCGTGACAAATATAGCTGTGAAGGAGAGAGCTATCTGCAGTGAAATTCTCGAAGGCATAGAGGCAATGAAAGCCCACCGTGAGGGGAAGATCACGCTTCGCACCTTCAAGATCGAAAAACCTCCACCGCTTCCCGAAATAGATGCCCAACTCATTCGAGACATCCAGGAACGTTTGCAGGTATCCCGCCGCGTATTTGCTCGCCAGATCCGAGTGAACGAGCGCACGCTAGAGAAATGGGAACAAGGGCGCGCGAAGCCGAACGAACAAGCTGCTACCCTCATCCTTATGACCCGCAAGTTTCCCGACACCCTGAAACGGCTGGCTCAATTGACTGCTTAATGGGTGAGGACGTCCCCGACGGGATTTGAACCCGTGTCGCCGGCGTGAAAGTGCCTTTCAGGGGTTGTCGTGCCAATTGGTATTGAGTAAGAGGAGGTGATATAAATCTTTGTTAAAGAAGGGTTTTCCCTGCTCAGCGAGAAAAGCCAGTGAGAACGAGTGACACTGATTTGTATCGGTTATAGTCACCATTTGGACACCGTACAGTTTGTGAGAATTAAGGCTCTCTTGGGTTTCGCGGAGGGAGTAATCATGGTGAGGACGAGAGGTAGCTCCCTTCATCCCCTGCCCGTACTGTATGATTGCGTTTTAGCGGTACGGGTGCCTATCCCCTTCAGCCCACCGGGGCAGGCCCGACGAAGATAAATCCGAGAAGGGGCGATGAGCAGAGGCGCGCCGTCAGCCTTTGACAATAGCGGGCCAACTATGCTTAAAGGGCTATCTCGCCAAGCCGAAGAGGAGAGGTAGAATGAGGGCATAGGAGAAAGCTCTGGAGGATTTATGTCGACAGCAGACGACCGCCTCATCGAGCGGCATATTACAGACGAGCCCACGCCTGATCCCCGCAAGCGCAACGAGCCAGTCATCACAAGGACAGGCTCACCGGTCTGGGTGGTAGTCGCGTACTGCCAACACGCGTGCCAGGGCTCGGTGGAAATGGCGGCTAGAGACTACGCATTGACCGAGGAGGAAGTCCGCGCAGCCCTTGCCTATTACCAACAGCATCCAGAGCTAGACGTGCGGAAGGGGGAAGAAACAGGCAGTGCCTCAGAATCTCTACCTGGATGAGTGTGTCTCGCCTCTCCTGAAGGATCGTCTACGCCTGCACGACCCCCACGCTCTCCATTTCCCGTACATCGAACACGCCAGCTTGAACGCACGGGGACATGCAGATCCCCAGCAACTCAGATACGCAGTTAAAAGCAAGGCTGTCTTTGTCACTCACAATATCAAGGATTTTCTCTGGCTCCATCGTTGGTGGAAGACTCTCCATGCGTGGGACCTTCTTCCTGACCCACACAGCGGGATTCTTGCTTCTCCGCCATCTCTACCGATTGATCTGCTGGGATGTAGCACGCAAGAGGAAGAGAAATATCGCCGAAGAAATACTGCAAGGCTTGCAAGAAATAAAAGCTCACTACGAGGGGAAGGTCACGCTTCGCACATTTCAGATCGAGGAGCCGTCGCGGAGAACTAGAAGCAGAGGTGGGCGAAGCCGAACAAACAGGCTGCAACTCTCATCCTCTTGACCCGGAAGTTCCCCGCTACCCTCCGTAGTTAGTGCAGTTAGCGGTCTCTTTTCTCTTGACCCTTGAGGGGCATAGCAGTTAAAGTTTGCCTCCAGATGCGAAGAAGGAAATGATCTTGCTGACAACAAAATTAGTTGTAATCCGAAAGCGCGGATGATGCACTTGCACCAGCACATCGCCGCTCGCGTCGATGCGTGGCGTGCCGACCGCTACGCCTGTGCCAATTCTCCGGCCATTGCTGAAGTACTGGAGTGGGCGCGAGAGACCGAGACCGGAAACCTCCGCTTTCTGCGCCGTCCTCAACTCCGGGCGTTGGAAACTTACTGGTACTTACGTCTCATCGCAGGGACGCCCCATGTTTTCGATCTGTATCGCCGCGCTTACCCGAAGCAGTCGGAACTACTAGTGGCTCTTGGTCTCGATCATAGCTACATCAAAGCCTATGTTCTGGACGAAGGATTCAATGCCCTCGGGGAGCGGATCAAGACCGACGATGCTTTCGTGCGGGATTTCAAGCTTGAATCGCTGCGCGAGACGCTCACTCTCGCCTACCCAAGCTACATCCTCGCTTTGGCAATGGGAGCGGGCAAGACCATTCTTATTGGCGCGATCGTCGCTACCGAGTTTGCCATGGCGCTGGAACATCCCGAGGGGCCTTTCGTGCAGAATGCGCTTGTCTTCGCTCCTGGGAAGACGATCATCGAGTCCCTGCGCGAACTGGCCGAGGTGCCGTACGAGAAACTCCTGCCCCCGCGCCTGTACAAAGCGTTTGCCGCCTCCGTCAAGCTCACCTTCACCCGCGACGGCGAGAAGGACGTGCCGGTTATCCGCGGCTCCTCCTTTAACGTCGTTGTAACCAACACTGAGAAGATCCGCATTCAGAAGGAGACGATCCGTAAGTCCGACCTCGGCGGCCTTTTCCCTGCGGAGCGTGAAGACGAGGCGCGCGCCGAAGTTGCCAATCTCCGCCTTCAGGCCATCGCCAGCCTACCGCACCTGGCGGTCTTCTCTGACGAAGCCCACCACACCTATGGCCAGTCGCTCGATACGGAACTCAAAAAGGTTCGCAAGACTGTGGACTACCTCGCGGCCAACACGAACCTGATTTGCGTCGTCAACACTACAGGTACGCCCTACTTCCAGCGTCAGCCCCTGAAGGACGTTGTCGTCTGGTACGGCCTTTCCGAAGGCATCAAGGACGGCATCCTCAAGGACTTGGCAGGGAACATCCGGGCCTACGATTTCGCTGGCGACGCTAGAACCTACGTGGCCCATGTCATCGAAGACTTCTTCAAGGACTACGGTGAGGTGCGACTCCCTAACAGTGCTCCTGCGAAGCTGGCGATCTACTTTCCGCAAACTGACGACCTCAAAGAGCTGAAACCCCTCATCGACCAGGCGCTGGTCAAGGCAGGCCAGAGCCCCGCCCTCTGCCTGGTGAATACCTCTGACGACGCGCTGACGAAGCAGGCGGACATCGACGCCTTCAACCGCCTCAACGACCCGGCTGCACCGCATCGCGTGATCTTACTCGTCAACAAAGGGACCGAAGGGTGGAATTGCCCAAGCCTCTTTGCCTGCGCCCTTGCCCGTAAGCTCAAGACCTCAAACAATTTCGTTCTCCAGGCTGCTACCCGCTGTTTGCGGCAGGTGCCGGGGAACACGGTCAAAGCGCGTGTCTACCTCTCTACCGACAATTTCAACATTCTCGACCGGCAACTTCAGGAAACCTACGGCGAAACCATCGCGGAACTGAATCACACTGGGCAGGAAACCCGCCGCGCTCGCATCGTCTTGCGTAAACTCGACCTGCCGCCACTCGTAGTGACGCAAGTCATCCGCACAGTCGTCAAGAAAGACGGTGAAGCCGCGCCGCTCCATCTGGAACGACCCCAGGACAACGCGGGAGGCGGAATCAAGAGGACGGACTACACTGTAGCCGAGCAGCAAGCCACCTTCAGCGTACTCCGTCAGATCGGTGAGACGGTTACCATCGAAACTGGACCCGAAACTACAGATGTGTACACCGCCGCTGTAGACCTCGCCGCCCGTTATCGGCTGGACCTCTGGGCGGTCTATGACGAACTCAAGCGGCTCTATGCAGAGGAAGATATCCCGACTGCGCACCTTGACAACCTTTCCCGTCAGATCGAAGCCCAAACCCGTTGCTACGAAGTCAGGGAAGAACGGGTAGACGTGGCTCTCGCGCTGGTGAGACCCGAAGGCTTTCTCAAGGAAATCGATTCCTCAGGTACGGAGGTCTATACTGCTGAGATTGTCTACCCCAAGGATCGCGAGCATTTGCTGCTGTCGTGGGAGACGATGCACAAGCAGAACCCGCAGGACCTTGGTTTCCACTATACGCCCTACAACTTCGACTCCAATCCGGAAAAAAGTTTCTTCGAGCAGATACTGGTCCATCTGCAGCTTAAACCGGATGAAGTGGAAGACATCTATTTCACCGGCGCACTGACTGATCCCGGCAAGACTGACTTCTTCGTCGAGTACAAGGATGATAAAGGCAAATGGCGGCGCTACACGCCGGACTTTGTGATACGGAAAAAGCTGCGGAAGGGCGGAAAGCCCGGTACAGGCAAGGTCTTGATTGTGGAAATCAAGGCCGAGCGTGAACGTGCTCATCCGCTGGACGGCGAGCAGGGCCGGAAGGCTCTGGCGCTCCGCAAGTGGGAGGCGCTGAACCCCGACCGGCTCACGTACCAGATGATTTTCACCAGCACCGACACCGTGACCGTTGACCAGATGAAAGACGCTCGCAAGTTTGCTGAGAAGACCGAAGCATGAACGCTCGTATTCACATTGATCGCGACAAGATCGCTGATTTTTGCCGGCGGTGGAAGATTACCGAGCTTGCCCTCTTCGGTTCCGTCCTGCGTGATGACTTCTGTCCCGATAGCGACGTGGATGTTCTGGTGACTTTCGCTCCGGATGCGGAGTGGAGTCTGTTCGACCATATGGACATGCAAGAGGAACTGTCGGTCATTCTTGGCCGCAAGGTGGACTTAGTGAGCCGACGGGCGATTGAGCGCAGCGCCAACTGGGTTCGTCGCAAGGCAATCCTAAGCACTGCGGAGCCTTGCTATGTCGCGCGATAGCGCCACACTCCTGGACATGCTGAGAGCGGCCCGTTTGGTGGTCGAGTTCAGAGGAAGTATGGACAAACTCGCTTTCCTCGATGACCCCAAGACGCAGTCGGCCATCCTGCATCAGTTGCTCATTCTCGGAGAGGCAGCCAAGCGGGTGTCGCAAGAGTTCCGCGCGCAGCACCGGGAAGTCCCTTGGAAGAAAATCGCGGGCATGCGTGACAATCTCATTCACGAGTATGATGACGTGGACCTGGATGAGGTCTGGAAGACAGTCAGGTCAGACATTCCACGCCTGATTAAGCTGCTGAAACCATTGGCGCCCCACAAGGAGGAAGAGTGAGTAGGGTAGGCAAGAGCACTGCGGCAAGTTCTGTAAGGGCCAAGTCCTCGAAGCTCCGGGCTGTTCCCCAGCACGAAGAGGCCCGTCAGGGAAGCGCGCCCGTGCCGAAGACCGAGGTCAAGATCACGTCAGCCAAGGGACGGCCGATGCTGGTGTGGGTGGGCAAACGGCCGCTGTCGTATGTGACCGCCTTCCCGGCGCAGCATGTGGAGAGCTTTGATCTGACCGGCGCGTTTGGCAACACGCCTGTCAATCCTGCTCTCTGGAAGGACTGGCCCACCGCCTACCCCAAGGGTGGTCTCCTCTTTCACGGTGACAATAAAGAAGTCCTGGCGCATCTACTGGCCAATGGCTTCCGCAGCAAAGTGAACCTCATCTACATCGACCCGCCCTTTGGTTCCGGCGCTGACTACGTGCGCAAGGTGTCCTTACGTGGTGTGAAGGGCACGGCTAAGCTCAACGGCGAACGCTACACTCTTGGCGAGCAGATCCAGTACACCGACATCTGGGCGAATGACAACTACTTGCAGTTCATGTACGAACGGCTGATGTTGCTGAAGGAGCTGATGGCCTCTGACAGCACCATCTACCTGCACGCTGATCCGAGCAAGAACTACCTACTTCGATCCCTGATGGACGAAGTGTTCGGCCAGGACTGTTTCACGAACGAGATCGTCTGGTGGTACTGGAACAAGTTTCAGGGAAACGTGAATCACTTCGCGATGAACCATGACACGATTCTCTGCTACCGGAAGGGCAGTCCCCCATTCCAGAAGGTTCTCGAAGAGCGCGAAGAGATTGTCCGCCAGTTGAAGCGCGCCTGGGATCCGGTCAAGGGGATGCTTGTGAACTTTCGTGACGAGAAAGGCAACATCGTCTACCAGGACCGGGCCGAGAAGACGGTTGATGACGTTTGGCGGATCTCGATGCTCCAGCCCGCGGACGAAACAGAAAACCTTCGATTTCAGACGCAGAAGCCGGAAGAGCTACTCAGCGTCATCTGGATCGGCTGCGACATCAACAAAGGAGCGATTCAGACTACAGCGAAGCGACTGCAAGGAATCATTCGGGAGCAAATTGCAGCGGTTGAAGAAGAGAAAGCCAGCAACGCCCAGGGTAAGCTGCTTGATATGGTTGAGGACAAGGATGACCAGAGCCCCGAGCCTGCCCAACTCGCCCTCACTGTCTGGCGGGTGAACGACTACGACCTTGCCATCCAGCACAACGAAGCCGTGAACCTTGCTTGCGACCACATAGGTATCGAGCGCATGCGAACCGATGCCTATTTCGACGGCACGCTCGGCCGCTCACTGGTCAAGATCATCCCCTTCGGCCATCCGCTCACTCCGCTCGACCTCGAAGAACTCAAACGTGAACTGGACGCCCGGCCCGAGGAGGACCGGCCCCTTACTGTCGTCTGTCTCGGCATGGAGCTGGCCGCGCAAGCATGGATCGAAGACTGGAACCGCCTGCGCAAGGGCAAAGACGCGGCTAACCGCATTGAAGTGATCGAACTGCGCACTGATCCTAAATACGGCAAATTCATCGCGTACGAGCCAGCACGCGCAAAGGTCAAAGTTGCCCGCAAGAAGGACAAGATCGTGGTGGAGGTCGAAGACTTCATCTCACCCACGATTCTTGATCGGCTGAAGCAACAGGCCGGGATTCTCGCCCCCAAAATAGACGACTGGCGGGCGATGGTGGACTGTGTGATGATCGACCCAGCCTACAACAGCCAAGTCTTCAATGTCGCCCTCTCCGATGTGCCCGAGAAAAAGACTGACCTGGTAACGGGTAAGTATGAACTCCCCACTCCAGCCAGCGAGACGACGGTCGCGGTCAAGATCATCGACATGTTGGGGGGAGAAGTCCTAATCACCCGAACTGTGTAGTCACTATTTGGACACCAAGCCCCTGAACGGTGTTTTCAGAGACTCGCTAAGTGTTTGAAAAATCAAGACGTCCCCGACGGGATTTGAACCCGTGTCGCCGGCGTGAAAGGCCGGTGTCCTAGGCCGAGCTAGACGACGGGGACGTAGAAAGGAATGAGCCGCCCGGGACTCGAACCCGGGACCCTCTA
>JBGPOI010000148.1:0-9717 GCA_041487975.1 Binatia bacterium
CCGCTCCCATGCCTTCCGATCTGGATTTGATCCTAAAGTGATTTGCTTGGGCTTTAGAGCTCAGGCCTTACGATTTTTGGGTTATCCAGCTCAGGCCTCAAAAGCAAGCCACGAGGCTGTCACTACGGCCCGAGAATGGTCTCACCCTCAGAGCCTGGCCTTCGCTCTGTACTGTGCTGCAGCTGTTCATCAGCTCCGTCGGGAGGGTCAACTCGCCCAGGAGCAGGCAGAGGCGGAGATTGCGCTCTCGACAGACCAAGGATTTCCGCTTTGGTTAGCGCAGGGGACTATGTATCGAGGATGGGCGCTGGTTGAGCAGGGACAGGAAGAAGAGGGAATCGTGCAGATCCGCCAAGGTCTGGACACCTTTCAGGCTATAGGGTCGGGGTTGCAACAGCCGCATTGTCTTGCCTTGTTAGCTGAGGCGTATGGAAAAAAGGGACAGGCTGAAGAAGGGATTGCTATGCTGGCCGAGGCGTTGGTTATCGTCAATAATACTAGGGAGCGGAATTACGAGGCAGAGCTGTATCGAATCAAAGGGGAACTCCTGCTGACGCAGGAAAGCAAAGAGCAAGGAGCAGGGAGCTAAGAGCCAAGAGCAAGAGTCCGAAAATACTGACCCCCGATCCCTGACCCCCGACCCCCAAGGCGAATCCGAAGCGTGCTTCCTCAAAGCCATCGAGATTGCCCAAAAGCAGCAGGCGAAATCCCTCGAACTGCGCGCGGTGATGAGCTTGGCGCGGCTGTGGCGGCAGCAGGGCAAGAAAGAAGAAGCTCACCAGATGTTATCAGAGATCTACGGCTGGTTCACCGAAGGGTTTGATACGAAGGATTTGCAAGAGGCCAAGGTGCTGCTCAGTGAGTTGGAAGAGGGGTGATAACTCCTGAGGAGCAGCTGGGCCAAGCAGGCGCTGCTCTCTAGCCGCAAGGAGGCTGTGTTTCCCTGTGTGTATTGAGAAGCAGAAGTGACTCTTCTCTCCCCGCATCTCTTTGGGACATGGGAAATTTCTGCTTTACGTAACTCAGGAACTGCTCTATGCTGACGAGGGGCTGAGGGTGGCGGATGATTAAGAGCTATCGGGACAAAAAGACGCAACAGTTCGCGGCAGGTGCGCGTGTCCGGGAGTTCGAAGGATTCCGACACCAAGCAGAGAAGCGGCTTGAGATCTTGGATGCCGCGCCGTCTCTGGATACGCTGCGGAACTTGCGGAGCAATCGATTTGAAGCGCTACGCGGAGATAGAGCCGGACAGTATAGCATCCGAATCAATAGGCAATGGCGGATCTGCTTTACCTGGCCGTCCGGAGAAGACGGTCCGTCTAACGTAGAGATCGTTGATTACCACTGAGGTGTAAGACATGGCGCGTACCCCAATCCACCCTGGAGAGATCCTGGCAGATGAAATAGACGCCCGTGCAGGGCTGACCAAGACTGAGCTGGCCCGACTGATTGGCGTACCGCCTGGTCGGATCAGTGAGATTATTGCTGGCAAGCGGGCCATCACGGCGGATACGGCGCTGCGGCTCGGCAAGTTTTTTGGCACGGAGCCGGAATTCTGGATGAACCTGCAGAGAAACTATGAGCTGCGTGTTACGCGAAACGCAATCGGCCCTGAGCTGGAGAAAATTCCGGTTCATGCCGCATAAGGGACAATGCGAAGCCGAACGGTCGTGCGTCCACTTTTTGCTCATGATCCCTCGCCTTTGCTTCTGGAGGATCATTGATGGACTTTTATGAGGTACTCGACCAAGTGGCGGCCCTTCTGCAAAAGCGCAAACGGGTTATATACGGAGCGCTGAAACTCCAGTTCAAGCTTGATGACGAACAGCTGCAGGTCCTGAAGGAAGAGCTTATCGAGGCGCAACGGGTTGCGGTTGATGAAGATGGTAAAGTGCTTGTTTGGATAGGACAGGGGGAAACGGGAAAATGGGAAAACGGGAAAATGGAAGTTGGCAGTTCTCAGTCGTCAGTTGTTAGTCCCCAGCCCCCCAGCAGTTACACACCCGCCCACCTAGCGGAACGCATCCGGGCCGAGCAGGCGGCGCTGGAAGCCCGAGGTGCTGCCGATGGTGAGCGCAAGACGATCACCGCGCTGTTTGCCGACCTCAAAGGCTCGACGGCGTTGATCGAAGGACTCGATCCCGAAGAGGCGCGGGCGATTATTGATCCGGCCTTGCAACTGATGATGGATGCCGTGCATCAGTATGACGGCTATGTGGCGCAAGCACTCGGCGATGGCATCTTTGCTTTGTTCGGCGCACCGCTGGCGCATGAAGATCATCCCCAACGGGCGTTGTACGCGGCGCTGCGGATGCAGGAAGCGATGCGGCGGTATGCCGATACGCTGCGGGCCAAAGGGTATCCTCCGCTCTTGATGAGGGTGGGGATCAACACAGGCGAAGTGGTGGTGCGGTCAATCCGGAAAGATGATCTGCATACGGACTACGTGCCGGTGGGGCACTCGACGAACCTCGCGGCGAGGATGGAGCAGTTGGCCAATCCCGGCACGATCGTCGTCTCCACGTATACCCATCGTCTGACTGACGGGTATTTTGCGTTCAAGGATCTGGGGCCCACGCAGATCAAAGGGGTGGAAGAACCCCTGAACATCTATGAAGTGCTCGGTGTGGGGCCATTACGCACGCGGCTGCAAGTGTCCGCGCGGCGAGGGCTGACGCGGTTTGTCGGACGCCAGAGCGAGATGGAATCCTTGCAGCAAGCTTTGACGCAAGCGAAAGCTGGCCATGGACAGATCGTGGGGACGATGGGTGAGCCGGGGCTAGGCAAATCCCGGTTGTTTTACGAATTCAAGCTGCTCTCGTTGACTGGCTGTCTCGTGCTGGAAGCCTATTCGGTGTCGCACGGCAAAGCGACGGCATATCTGCCGGTGATTGAGCTGCTCAAGAGTTACTTCGACATCCAGGCCCAGGATGACGAACGGAAGCGACGCGAGAAGGTCACTGGGAAAGTGCTGAGCTTAGATCGCAGCCTGGAAGACACCCTGCCCTATCTGTTTGCGCTGTTGGGGATTCCTGATCCCAGCGCATCACTCCAGCAGATGGACGCGCAGATTCGCCGACGACGGACGTTCGAGGCGCTCAAGAAGCTGTTCCTGCGCGAAAGTCTCAATCAACCCCTGATCTTGATCTTTGAAGACTTGCAGTGGATTGACAGCGAGACGCAAGGCTTTCTCGACGTGCTGAGTGAGAGTGTGGCCTCGGCCAAGGTCCTGCTGCTCGTGAACTATCGTCCCGAATACCGCCAGGAGTGGGGACAGAAGACGTACTACACGCAGCTGCGCTTGGCACCACTGAGCAAGGTGGAGGCGGAGGAATTCCTTGATGTACTATTGGGTACGACCGTAGGGGCGCAGCATGCTGCGCCCCTACAAGATCTCAAACACCTCATTTTAGAGAAGACCGAAGGAACGCCTTTCTTTATGGAAGAAGTGGTGCAAACCTTGGCCGAGGAAGACGTGCTGAGTGGCGAGCGTGGCCACTATCGACTCACCCACCACGTCCCAACGCTGCATGTGCCGACGACAGTGCAAGGCGTGCTCGCCGCCCGTATCGACCGCCTCGCTCCAGAAGAGAAAGCCCTCCTGCAACAGCTCGCGGTCATCGGGCGTGAGTTCCCTGTGAGTCTGATCCGCCAAGTTATCACCCAGCCCGAAGATGAATTGTACCGCCTCCTCTCCTCCCTCCAGCGCAAAGAGTTTCTCTACGAACAGCCCGCGTTTCCGGAAGTCGAGTACCTCTTTAAGCATGCCCTGACCCAGGAAGTGGCCTATGGCACGGTGTTGCAGGAGCGACGCAAGGTCCTGCACGAGCAAACCGCGCGGGCGATTGAAGCACTGGACCAGGCCAACTTGGAAGACCACTACAGCGAGCTGGCGCATCACTACAGTCGGAGCGGGAACACGCAAAAGGCAGTGGACTACCTCGGCTTGGCTGGGCAGCAAGCCGTGCAGCGCTCGGCCAACGAGGAGGCGATTACGCATCTGACCGCGGCCTTAAAGCTCCTGGGGACCTTCCCTGACACGAGAGAACGGGCGCAGCAGGAACTTGCTCTGCAACTCGCCCTGGGAACTGCGCTGATGGCCATCCAGGGCTATGCGGCCCCAGATGTGGGCAAAGTCTACGCTCGTGCCCGAGAGCTGTGTCAGCAGGTAGGGGACATCCGGCAGCTCTTCCCCATGCTTTGGGGATCGTTTGCCGTGTGTTTACTGAGGGCGGAGTTGCAGATGGCGCGGGAACTGGCGGAGCAGCTTCTGCAGCTGGCTGAGAGTGCGCAAGACTCAGCCCTCCTGTTGGAGGCGCATTATGCTTTAGGGGATGTCCTCTTCTGGCTGGGAGAGTTTGCTCTGGCCCGCGTACACCTCGAGCAAGCAATTGGCCTCTACGATCCCCAACGGCACCGCGTCCAGGCGGTCCTGTATGGCCAAGAGGACCGCGGCGTCACGAGCCTCTCCTATGCGGCCTGGACATTGTGGTGCCTAGGTTATGCAGACCAAGCCCTGGCGAGAACCCGTGAGGCGCTGGCGCTCGCGGACGCGTCAGTTCCTCCCTTTAGTCAGGCATTTGCTTTGGATTTTGCTGCCTTCCTCCATCAGCTCCGGCGAGAGGCACCCGCCACCAGAGAGCAGGCAGAGGCCGCGATCGTACTCTCAACCGAGCAAGGATTTCCGTACTGGTCGGCGTGGGGAACTATCTTGCAGGGGTGGGTCCTAGCTGAGCAAAGCCAAGAGGCAGAGGGGATTGTCCAAATTCACCAGGGTTTGGTTGCCTACCGAGCTACCGGGGCGGAGCTGGTACAGCCGCATATTCTTGCCCTGTTGGCTGAAGCATATGGGAAAGGAAGGCAGGCAGAAGAAGGGCTCTCTGTTCTAGCTGAGGCATTGGCTGCGGTGAACAAAGCTGGAGAGCGCATGTATGAGGCCGAGTTGTATCGGCTGAAAGGCGAACTGACACTGCAAAAGTCCGAAGTCCGAGGTCCGGAGTCCGAAGTCACAAACAGTCTAGCGTCCAGTGTCCAAAGTCCAGAGTCAGAGGCTGAGGGGTGCTTTCTGAAAGCCATCGAGATCGCCCGTCAACAACAAGCCAAGTCACTCGAACTCCGCGCCTCTGTGAGCCTCGCGCGTTTGTGGCAATCGCAAGGGAGAACACCAGAAGCTCACCGGATGTTATCAGAGGTCTACAACTGGTTCACCGAAGGGTTTGATACGGCCGACCTGAAAGATGCTAAAGCGCTGTTGGACGAATTATTGAACGGAGGATAGTGGACGAGAGACCTCCACAGTGAAGGACTGAAAGGCGCATACCGACACGCTCTTCGAGCACAGATTGATGAGGGCTTTCCCATGAAGACCAGCGAATTGCCTCAGACGATACAGTTGGCCTTAACAGAGCTAAAACAGGCGCTGTCTGATCTCTACGGGCAGCAACTCCGTAGCTTGTATCTGTACGGCTCTTATGCGCGTGGTACCGCCCACGAAGAAGTCAGATATAGACGTGCTGGTCGCTCTCGCAGGAGCGATCAAACCAGGTCTGGAGATTACCCGCATGAACCCTGTCGTCTCTGCTATTTGCCTGCAGTACGACCTGCTTATTACTCTCTATCCTATCTCGGCTGAGTGGCTTGGCACCCAATATGAACCTTTTCTTGAGAACGTGCGTCACGATGCCATTCCGCTATGAAAGACCACATCAAAGCCCTGCTCCTGACAAAAGGCTTGACGTTCTCCAAACACAAGGGAGTGATCATCGGCTTTGGAAAGCATTTTGTCAAAACAGGAGAACTTCCTCCGGCCATGCACCAATGGTTACGAGAGGCGTTCGATAAGAGGCAGCTTGGCGATTATGCCTCGATCTCTGCTTTAGATGAAGACGACGTGACGGACCTCCGGGAAAAAGCTGAGCAGTTTATCCGGCAGACCAAAGAGTTTCTTAACCAGCAGGGCTTGCTATAGAAAGGTTGGAGCATGGAGTGAGGATAAGAGCTGCCACCGCCGTCGCCAGCCACTTCACCAAAGCCGCATTGACCTCGAGCGGCTTTTCCTGTGCCATCCAGTGGCCGGAGCGAATCGTCTCTTCTGTCAGATTGCGGCAGTAGGTACGCATGGGCTCAGCCAGCCGCGAATGAGTGCATTCGCACACGTAGTCATACTGCGCGTTAAGGAATAAGACAGGCATATCGAGATAGCCGTCATTCTGGGCCGCCTTGGCGTACTCCGCGTTTGTGAGATGATTCATATACCAGGAGGATGGCCCATAAAATCCGTTCCGCGCTAATGCGGAGACATAGACGCTGAGATCTTCTTCGGTTACCACGTCGTTGTCTCGTGGGAAGTCGGGAATCTCGCTACTCCCAATCAGACCGTGACTCCGACGGGCCGTTGAAGTCCTCGCTGGCTTCCCTTCCCCTTCGGGATCTCCTTTGCGAAATAGCAGTTTCACGAATTTATAGACGTTCGCATCCATGGGCGCGATGGCCTCGGCAAAACTCTCCTCGTAGTAGCGCATGTAATCCCACTGGCCGGCAGGGAACTCGTTTGCCGGATAGAGACCTCGATCCACCAAGGTCAGCGTGTGGTCAAGGCCGCGTTCGATCGTGTAATAGGGCACACATAAATTGGCGACAGCATGACAGCGGTCAGGATGATGACTGGCGAGATTCCACACCACAGGGCTCCCCCAATCATGTCCCACCCACACGGCTTTCTCTCTGCCTAACGAGTCCACTACCTCCAGCATGTCACAGACGATGTGTTCTTTGCGCATAATCCCCGTGCTGGCTGTACACGGAAGAACGCCCATAGCCGCGCATGTCCGGCGCAATGGCGCGAAACCCCAGCGCCGCCAGGGCGGGGAGTTGATGGCGCCAGCTAATAGACAACTCGGGCCAGCCATGCACGAAGATGACCAGTGGTCCGTCTTCAGGCCCTGCCGCCAGATAGAAGGTCGTATGTCTCTCCGTCTTGATGGTGTGTTCGGTGATGGACATAGGAGGTCTCCTTGTCGTTCTTCAGCTTACAGGCCCCGGTAGTGGCTGGAAGAAATTTACTCCGCCGCGCGTCATCCGTTCGCGCCTTCAGTCTGCTCCCAGGTCACGTCACAGTGCAAACGCGTCAGCAGGATCGTCTTGATTTTCCACAGGCCTGCTTCCTTGACATAGTCCTCTTCATAGTGGCCATAGCCTTTCAGCGTAAAACTGGGCAGCCGCAAATAATCGACCATGGCCCAGATCCCCCGCGCGGTGGTCGGACTCGTCACCTCAATCTCCGGCATATGGCCGTGGTGCACGGAGATGCCCTTGGCCAGGAACCTGCTAACATTCGCCACCAGCTCCGCGCGCCCGTGACACTGTATCTGCGTCAGTTCGTTACTCCGGCGGCTGCCCGGCACCCCGTGATAGACCGCCGTGACGTCTTCGGTAAACACCTCCCGCCACTCGTCCCACCGCTTCTGGTCCATGAGACGAAAGTAGCGAGCCTTGAGTTGCTTGAGCTGTTCGATCGCTTCTACGGTGGCGAGTTCCATGCTTCGTTCCTCCTGTCTGTGAATGACGTCCCTGTCAGCGAACCTGCCCCACCTCTGACTGCGGCACCCCAGCTAACAACGTCTGCGGATCGTATGCTTGGCCTCCACGGTAGACCGTCGTGAGCTTGCGCAGTTCCCGCGTGTCACGCAACGGATCCCCATCCACGACCACGAAATCAGCGCACCGGCCAGGAGCAATGCTGCCAATATTCTCCTGCTGGCGTAAGTAGCGAGCCGCGACGGAAGTCACCGCCTTCAACGCCGCCATAGATCCTATCGCTTCGGCCAAAAGCTCAATTTCACGCCACAAGGCGAATCCTGGAGGTGGGTAGGGAATGCCGCCACAGTCGGTGCCGCCGACGACGAGGCCGCCAGCTTCGTGCAACATCCGAGTCACTTCCTGGTGCTTGTCCAGCGCTTTGGCTCCCAGGGCCGGGTCAAATCCTGGGAACATATCCCAGTCAGGACGTTCCCCGATATGCGCCGCCAGTTGCCTTTGCCGGTCAAGCGCCATCGGCGGAATATAGCGGCGGTCAGGGTCCTGCATCGCGGCTTCCTGGCCACACTTAGAAATCCACAGCAGATCAAGCGTGGTCCCCATATGCACCTGCTGCTCGACCATGGCGCCAAACCAGGTCTCCGCTTTTTGCCCGTGTAAATCCGCTTCTTCCCAGCCTGTGAACGTGAGTGGGGCGAAGTGGCGAGTCATCATGGAACTGACCTTCTTGCCCGGACCAAACTGCATATCCAGCGCGCAGAAGTCGTTGTACGGTGAGATCCACACATGCTCTAAGCCATCGATCCCCGCCTTGATGACGTCAAGAGAATGGGTGTATCCCAGATGCCCAGTGATGGGCACGCGTTTATCGACAAATTTGATGATGGCCTGGGCGGTGTCCGGCGGCAGGGTGAAATAGAGCTTGACGCCATCGACTCCAGCGGCGAGCAGGCGGCCAATCTTTTGTGGCACCGCTTCCACCGAGGGCACACTTTCAAGCATCTCTGCAAGCGGACTTCGCGGAGGGAAACTCGAGTCTACTCCATCGAGTAAAGGGCCACAAATAAATAACCGCGGACCGAGCTGTGCGCCGCTGTTGAGATCGGCTTTGAGCGCTTGAGCCTTCTCCAGTTTTGCTCCCACGTCGCGCGCGCTGGTGACTCCAGCCGCGAGAAAGAGCGGCAGTGCTTCCCGATCCATCAGGGTGGAGTGGACATGGGTGTCGATCAACCCTGGGAGGACGGTCTTCCCTCCCAGGTCAATGACCTGGGCGCCGAGGGGCGGGGGAATCTCACCGCGCTCGACCTGGCTGATGCGTTCGCCAGTGACGAGAATCGACATGCCCGTTTGGGGCTGATCGGCGAGACCGTCGATCAACCGGGCGTTTTTCAATAACACTGAGTGTGGCACACTCCCTCCTTTTCACCGCGCTCCCTGTTTCGCAAGGAGTTCATGAATGTCTCAGAGACACCGTTCAGCCAACAGACGGAGCGCCTGCGAATGAGGCGTGTCCCAGGCAAGCCCTCAGCGCGGCGTATGTTGCGCCAGAAACCGCTCGACGGCCGTCTTCGCGGCAGCCTGATGCTCGGGCTCTTTCCAGCGTTCAATCAGCGTGGCGTTCGGCGCCGCTGCGACGATCTCCCGCGACGTCGCTTCCGGGTGGTACAGATCGTTGCCCAGCAACACCAACAGCGGCGTGGAACAGCGCGCCACAAACTCGCGCGACACATTGAAGAGAAAGTCGCTGCCGTACATCGTCTGTTTGAAGGTCTCCCAGGTCGTGTCGTTCGCTTCCGGGTGCGTGGCCCGCAGCTCCTTGGCCCAGCCGTCAAACATCTCGAAAAATGCTGGACGGTTGTTGAGTAGCCCAATGGGCTGAAACAACATCGCGGACGCAACGCGCTGCGGCGCGGCTTGGATGAGTCCCATGCAGTAAGACCCCCCAATACACATGCCCGCCACATGGAAGCGCTCGACTCCCAGATGATCCAGCAACGCGAGCTGATCTTCGGTATACACCGGCCAACTGTCAGTGGCGCGAATGGGGGCGCTCGAGTGCCCGGCATTGCGTTGATCCATGGCAATGACGCGATAGTGGGGGGCGAGCTGCGCTATGGGATTCCACGGCGTTTTGTCCCAAAACGACACCGCCGAGCGCATCCCGCCCGGCGCGATCAGCAA
>JBGPOI010000149.1:0-9716 GCA_041487975.1 Binatia bacterium
CACTGAGCAATGTGTCGCGAGTTCTCTGCAGAGGTGGCGGCGGTATGGATGTCTGACAGCTCTGTGGCCGGATCGCTGGCGGGTCACCACGGTCTGCCTCAGTGGCGAACGCCGGTAAGAAAGTTTCAGTGTGATCCTTCTTCTCTAGTGAATCAAAGGGAAAAAACATATACCCATCGGCGCAGGAAGAATAGGGGGAAGCATCCTGCCAGGCTTTCTGCGCGAGCTGAGGCGCTCCCCTCTTGCCTGTTGGTCTTGGCGCCAGCCCTCTAGTTTAGGACACTATCTAACCCCGCAACCTCTCGACACTCCGGGCGGTTATGCTATGGTGGGCGCCGGTCCCCGGAACCTCTTGGGTCTGTTGTCGCGTTCGGCGCTAAGCCGAAAAGCAGTTTCATTGAGGGTACGAGGATCAAGAGCACATATCCTCGTGTCCTCTTTTTTTGTGAAAGGAGATTAGAACAATGATGGCGTCTTACTGGAGAGAAAAAACCACTGCCTTGCTGGCAGCGGCCGGTCTTGTGCTCGTCCTGGCGGCTCCGAGTTGGGCCGAAGACAAAAGAGGAGGGGCAGCACCCATCTCCGACGGCAAGCAAGTGTCGCTTGAGTACACTTTGACCCTGGACGACAAGAGCCAGATTGATTCAAACGTGGGTAAAGAGCCCCTCGTTTACACTCAGGGCGCTCACGAGATTATTCCCGGCCTGGAGAAACAGCTCGCCGGACTCAAGGTTGGCGAGAGCAAGCGGATCGAAGTCCCGCCCGCAGACGGGTACGGCGAGGTTGATCCCGCGCGCAAGCAGGAAGTTGATAAAACTCGCATCCCAGAAGACGCACGAAAGGTGGGCGCGAAGTTGACCGGACAAGGTCCACAAGGCCAGCCGATATTCGCTCAGGTCACTGAAGTGAAAGATAGTACCGTCGTGCTGGATATGAACCATCCTCTGGCTGGCAAAAAGCTGATCTTCGACATCAAAGTGCTCAAGGTTGAAGACGCGCCAGCGAACAAGGTCGAGATGCCTGCTGCCGCAGCGCCAGGAAAGCCTGCCGCCAAGCCGGCGAAATAACCCTCCTGCAAAAACTTCTTCGCCTCCTCATTCCCGCTATTTCCACTCTCTCGTTCTAGAGAAACACAGGGGGACAGCACCCGCACCGTCCCCCCGAGAATCAGTGCGAAATACTCCTACTAATCGTTGTGGTACGCATCGTGCCCTCGTTCGAGTTCCTGATGCCCTTCACGGTGTTCCTTGGCGGTATTGTGCTCGACCTTCTGACGCTTGTAGTCGTATTTCTGGTCAATCTTACGTTCTTCTTGCTGATAGCGCGGGTCAGCGGCATTGCCGCCATATTTGTGGTTGAGCTTCTCCTCAGCCTGGTGTTCCTGTCGGTCCAGCCGACCCGTCGCCTTGTCGTATTTCTGCTCTAACTTTTCGTGCTGCTCCTCGTGCTCGCGCATGAGGTCACGATGCTCTTCCGTGTGAGAGCGGCTATCATAGTACGGATCATAATAGGGAGCGGGGGTGCCGCCATAATAGGGGTCGATGGGCGCACTCCTATTATAGTAAGGATCGTACGTTTCGTAGGAAGGGTGGCCATAGTAGCGCCCGCCGGTCGTGGGTGCACACCCTGCGATCAGCAACGCCGCGCCGACCGCAGCTATCCAGCAGGTTTGTCGAGTGTTCATTGTCTACTCCTTGTGCGCATTCTTTCATGATATGTAAACCCTTACTCCAGGAAAGGGACTCGTTTGTGGCGCTACCGCTGGAGGCCAGAAGGCCGTTTAACTTCGCTCATGTGTTGACCAGTGTACGGCTGGTGCTGACCCCCGTCTTTCTCTGCGCGATTGAGATGAGTACGCGGCACCCAGATGCTTCCAACGTTAGCTTCCTCATCGGGCTGTTTTTGCTGATCTGCGCCAGCGATTACTACGATGGGCCGTTGGCGCGTGCTCTCGGGCTCAGTTCGGCGATCGGCAAAGTGCTCGATAACCTAGCGGATATTACTTTTCTCTTGGTCACGCTGAGCTATCTCGTGCATCAGGGGACGGTGCCTTGGTGGATTCCCACGGCAATCGCCCTCGCGTTCGGGCAATATTCGCTGGACTCGTGGCTCCTTTCCGGGAAAGGCGCGAGTATCGCGCTGGTGTCAAATCCTATCGGTCATTGGGCTGGGATCCTCAATTACATTTTCACCGGAGTCTGTGCTCTCCACACCGCCCTCCCGCAGCATTTGCTTCCTGCGCTGCTGTACGACGGGATGCTGACCTTCTGGCTGGTGTACTTACTGCTCGCTATGGGGACGCGGTTACAATTTTTTCTGCACACGCAGCGATCATCCTCTTCTGTTCATCAACTGTGAGCTGGCCGACCTGGAATCGAAAACTCTGTCGTGTGAGACAGCGTACACTTTATGCTGTTCAGCATTTACTGCCTCAGTCGACCGCCGATTCCTGCAGCGCCGCCCCTTCGCGGGCGCGGCGGATCTCGGCGAAGCTTACCCCGGCGACCGGTAGGGCGAGTAGCCCTTGGGCGATGAGCGTGAGAAATTGCACAGCGTTGAGCACGAGGCCGTAGGCAAGACCCTCGACCGCACTCACACCAAAGAGGCCAAGGGCGAGTTGACAAGCGTACTGATAGGGTCCGATCATGCCGGGCAGGTTCGGCAGCGCCGTGCCAAAACCGACGAAGATGAAGACGACCAGCGCCGCGCTGAAGGGAACGTGGAGGTCGAAGGCGAGGATCATGATGTAACTTGACAGGATCGGCAGGAACCACAGACTGAGCGAGACTAGGAACACCGTCAGCAGCAACCCGGGGTTGGGAATCACGCGCATGCCGTCCGCCACCGAGGCCAGGACTCTCTTCAGGTTGCTGCCGAAACGCTGCGGCAGAAGATGCAGTACCCAGCGGTCGATGAATGCCTCACCACGCCACCAGAATAGCAGCACCAACGAAACCAGTAGCGCCGCCGCCACTGCCGGGAAAAGAGCCCCTCGGCGGACCCAGAGCGGTAAATTCTCGACCGTGAGCAGGCCGACAAGGATGTAGAAGACGATAATCACCGAGTCCATCGTCTTCTCCACGACCACATTGCCGACCACATTCGAGAAGGAGATGCTTGATCGGCGTGACAGCAGCCAGGGACGTACGACCTCTCCGAGTCGGACGGGTAGCAGGTTGATCGCCATGTACGCTACCGCGGTTATGACCCACAGACGTCCGAATGCGACGTGTTCGAGTGGTCGCAACTCTAGCTGCCACCGCCAGGCGCGGAACACCATAATGAGGAGGCTCATGCCGATGGAGACCAGTAACCATTTGCCGTTGACGCGCTGCAACGCCGCTCCCAGCTCATCGAGCCGCACGTTACGGAAAGCCAGATAGAGGAAGCCGCCGCTGACCAGCAGACTGATAACCAGGTTACGCCAGCGAGCCGTTGTTTGTGTGCCTGCCATGAGCCCTCCTGTGCAGCGGTGGTCAGATACAATCTGACGGAACGGCTATGGATCTGCAAGGAGAGGCTCGCACCGGTCTAGGCATTGCGAGATTCCTGCGTGTATAGTGCACCCTATTCCAGGCCGAAGGAGCAGCGCCATGCTGAAAGTAGAGAGAGAGATTCCCTTGCGGATTACACCCGACAATAATCCCTTCTTGACCGGGCTCTTCGCGCCAGTGAGTCGAGAAATCACTGCGGATGACCTGACAGTGATCGGCGAGATTCCCCAGGACCTGGAGGGCGTATACCTACGGAACGGGCCGAACCCGATATTCGCGCCCCGAGGTCGCTACCATTGGTTCGACGGCGACGGCATGGTTCACGCCATTGCCTTCCGCGAAGGCAAAGCGACCTATCGTAACCGCTGGGTGCACACTGCCGGTTTGGCGGCGGAACAGGAAACCGGGCATGCCATCTGGCCGGGGCTCATGGACCGACCCGACCCAGCGGTTCCCAAGGGCAGCGGGTCTGACGGTTGGCTCAAAGATACGGCGAACACCGATCTCGTTTTCCATAACGGCTATGCCTTGGCGCTGTGGTACCAATGCGGACTGCCCTACAAACTGGATGTGCGCACTCTCGAGTCCCTTGGCGTCGAAAATTTCCGCGGTGCCCTCAAGCGTACGGTGTCGGCGCATGCTAAAGTGGATGAGCACACCGGCGAGTTGCTGTTTTTCGACTACGCCACAAAGCCGCCGTTCATGACCTACAATGTTGTTTCCGCGAACGGCGAACTGATCCATCACACCTCGATCGATCTGCCGGGACCACGGTTGCCGCACGACATGGCGATCACCGAACACTATTCGCTGCTGATGGATCTGCCGTTGTTCTGGGACCCGCAGTTGTTGCCCAAGAACATTCACAAGGTCACCTATTATCCCGATTTGCCCAGCCGCTTTGCCATACTTCCGCGTTACGGCAGCGGTGACAGGGTGCGCTGGTTCGAGGCGACGCCCTGCTTTATCTATCACGTAGTGAACTCGTGGGAGGACGGCGACGAGATTGTTATGGACGCGTGCCGGGTGGTTGAGCCTCGTCCAAAGAGTGCATCGGGGGAGGGCGAATTCGCGCGCATGCAAGCTTTCCTGCGGCTCGAAGCCCAACTCTGGCGCTGGCGGTTTAACCTCAAGACCGGCGCCGTGCAGGAAGAGCAACTCGACGAGGCCAAGATCGAGTGGCCAACCATGAACCGGCAACGCCTGGGGCGGAAGTCGCGCTACGCTTACAACGCCTATGTCCCGCGCTTCAACGGTCTGGTGAAATACGACAGCGAGAACGGAACCTCAGAGGAATATCTGTTCGGGCCAGGGCGCTTCGGCAGCGAGGCGCCATTTGCGCCGCGCGTTGGCGCGAAAGACGAGGACGACGGCTACGTGGTCTCTTTCGTGGCTGATGCAAACAACAATTCGTCAGAAGTGGTCATCCTCGATGCCAAGAACTTCTCCGCTGGGCCAGTTGCCCGCGTGCAACTGCCGCAGCGTGTGCCAGTAGGGTTCCATGCTATGTGGGTGCATGGCAACAAACTGTGGTAAAGCCTACGATGTGGATCTCAGCTCTTGTCAGATCAAGGAGTGCATATGTCTCAGCAGGTCGGAGCAGTAGAACTGGGTCCAGCACTGAAGCTCAGCGTTCAGAGAACGCGATTGACCAAGAAACAGTTCGCACGGTTGTGTCAGGAGAATCGCGATCTTCGTTTCGAGCTCACTGCTCAACAGGAGTTGGTG
This sequence comes from Binatia bacterium, assembly GCA_041487975.1. Lineage (GTDB taxonomy): Bacteria > Desulfobacterota > Binatia > Bin18 > Bin18 > JACQEL01. The sequence goes on from JBGPOI010000149.1 coordinate 5,223, forward strand.
ATTATGCCTCCAGCAGGATCGGAAACAGGATGGCGCAATGGAATACTTACGTCTTATCTGGTGACCTGGGCCAGAAGTGACAGGACGGGGTTGGCGTTCGACTCATCTGCTGGTTTTACCCTCCCGAATAGCGCGATTCGCTCACCAGACGCTGCATGGGTGAGAGGGGAGCGATGGACCGCCCTTTCCCAAGATCAACGAAAAGAGTTTGCACCGCTCTGCCCGGACTTCGTCGTCGAACTTCGTTCACCAACGGACCGCCTGTCTGATCTCCAGTACAAGATGCAGGAATACAGCGACAATGGTGCGCGCCTCGGCTGGTTAATTGATCCCATCGACAAGCGGGTGTACGTCTACCGTCCAGGCCAGCCGGTCGAATTGTTAGACAATCCCGCTACGCTCAGCGGTGATCCTGTCTTGCTCGGGTTTGTGTTGTCCGTGCATGATCTGTGGTAGCAGAGCAGAGCCACCGCTCCCTTGGTTTGAGGTGCCAAAATAGAACCTCAAAGCTTCTGCTTCCTCCTTGACAACCCTTCCGTCAGAGGAGGAAAATCCCCTCACGTCTTACAGGAGGGGACCCCTATGGCGGAATCGGGCAAAATCCTGGCTGGCTTTCTCGCGCCGCACCCACCACATTTAGTCTACGGCGAAAACCCAGAGCGCAACGAACCGCGTTCCACCGGTGGCTGGGAGGTGCTGCGCTGGGCCTACGAAAAGTGCCGTGAGAAGATCAAAGCCTGGAAGCCCGACGTCATCCTGGTGCACAGCCCGCACTGGATGACCATCGTCGGGCATCATTTTCTGCGCGTGCCGCACCTGCAGGGCGTTTCGGTCGATCCCATCTTCCCGCATATCTTTCGTTACCGCTACGAGATGGATGTGGACGTGGAGTTGGCCGACGCCTGTTACGAGGAGACCCGGGAAGAGGGGCTCGTCGCCAAGAAAATGACCAATCCCAATTTCCGTGTGGACTATGGCACCATCGTCTCGCTCCACATGCTCAATCCTGACTGGGACATTCCCATCCTGGGTATTTCAGCCAACAACTCGCCTTATTTTTATTCCACCGAGGTCGGTCAGGAGCAGATGATGAAACTGGGTCGGGCAACGGCGCGGGCTATCGCCAAGACCGGCCGGCGCGCGGTCCTGGCCGCCAGTAACACCCTGTCGCACCTCCACTTCGATCGCGAGCCGGCACTGGTCGAGGACATGAGCAAGGAAGTGATCTTCAATAACAATCAGTATCAGTGGGACATGCGCATCCTGGAGCTGATGCGCAAAGGCCAGACCGACCAGCTCATGACCATCCTGCCCGAATTCATGGAAAAGACGGCGGCGGAAGTAAAATCCGGCGGGCTCACCTGGATGCTCTCGGCCATGGGCTTCCCGCAATTGCCGGCCCAGGTACACGGGTACTGGACAGTGATCGGCACCGGTAACGCGGTGGTGGAGTGGGATCTCAGCCAAGAGGCTCTGTAGCTAACATGTTGCGTGCCTCGACAGGCTCAGCACGAACGGATGTTGAATTGTAGGGGCAACCCCATGTGGTTGCCCTCCCTTGGGCGGCCACGCAGGGCCGCCCCTACAGAGAGAGCAGCTAACTATGCCAAAAGGTACGATTCAGCGGGCCTATCTTGTCCCGGGACTCCCACACCTGGTTTCCGACAAAACAGTCGAAAGTTGGGAGACGCTACGCCGGGCGTTGCATCAGGCGGGCGAACGGGTCAGGATGTTACGACCGGATGTTCTAGTGCTCTACAGCACCCAGTGGATCTCCGTGCTCGGTCACTCGTTCCAAACCAACCCGAGCCCTAAGGGGCTGCATGTGGACGAGAACTGGTATGAGATGGGCGACCTTCCTTTCGACCTGCGGGTAGACGCGACTTTGGGGACACGAGCTGCCGAGGTCGCGTCGTCTTTGGGGCTGGCAACCAAGACCGTCAACTACGAGGGCTTTCCTCTCGACACCGGCACGCTGGTGGCGCTGCGCTTTGTGAACCCCGACAATGCCATCCCGGTGTCTGTCGTCTCCTGTAATATCTATGCCGGACAAGAAGACTCTTTGACGCTGGGCCGAGCGATGCGGCAGGCGATCGCAGAAAGCGGCAAGCAAGCGGTCGCGATTGCCTGCACTGCGCTGTCCGCACGTTTCTTCACCGAAGAGATCGACCCTGGCGCGGACCGCATTTCCCGAGCCGAGGATGATGTCTGGAACCGCCGCGTCCTCGACTTGATCGCCCAGGGAAAAAACGCTGAGGTCCTCACTATTAGTTCTGAATATGCAAGGGCAGCAGTAGCGGACATGGGCTTCAAGGCATTTGCCTGGCTGATGGGCGTATTAAACACGCCGGCCACTGCCGGCAACGTGCTGGCTTATGGTCCGATCTGGGGTACCGGCGCGGCGGTGGTGGAATATCCGCTGACGTAACGAAACCACTTGTAACCAAGAAGAGGAAAGGGGGACCTATGAGTGCGCAAGCGTTAAACATCATGCTGGTTGACTTGTTCCGTTCGGATGAGGCGCTGGCTCGGTATCAGCAAGACCCAGACGCGGTGGCCGCGGACTATGGCCTGAGTGCCGAGGAACGAGAGCGGCTCAAAGCCAAAGAGATGGGTTGGCTCTATACACATGGCGTACACCCGTACATCCTGGTGCAGTTCGCCTTTGCCGTGCGGTACGACATGGGGGCATATCTAAAGCAACTCCAAGAGGCGACCGGGCAAATCAGTCTAGAGTCTAGCGTCTCTTAGTCTAGAGTCAGGAATTAAGGCCGGTCCCTCTTGACTCCGGACTCTTAGACCCTGGACCTTGGACTCCTAGATTCTAAACTCACAAGGAGGAAATATGGCACAGATCGTTGCGGCAATGGCCTCAGTACACACCCCGTTGTTGACCAGCGCGCCGCAGATGGCCGATGCGACGATGTGGGAGAAGATCCATCACGGTTTCGACACTTTGCGTGACACGCTGACAGCTTCGGGCGCGGATACGCTGGTGGTGATCTCGGACGAACACTTCAACGCCCTGGATCCGCGCCGTTACCCGTCATTCGGAGTGGTGACGGCCGCGACCGGTGTCGGTCCGGTAGAGAACTGGCTGGGTATCCCACGCAACAGTATTAAAGTGAACTTTGTACCGGAGCTAGCCGAGGCAATTATGACCGAAGGCGTACACCGGGGGTTTGACCTCACCCGCGTCGGCGAGGCTGGCCTGGAGCACGGGTTTGTGACCTGTCTTCATTTTCTCACGCCGCGCTGGGATCTTTCCTATCTATGGTTGATCCAGAACTGTGTGCTCCCACCGCTGCCCAGCGTCGGGCGCTGTTACGAGTTTGGCCGCATGGTGGGCGAAGCCATCCGCAAATGGGGCGGCTCGCGCCGGGTGGCAGTGCTGGGCACTGGCGGGCTGTCTCATGCCGTTGGCACCCCGGACATGGGGCGGGTCGATCAAAAGTTCGATGCGAAATTTCTCGATCTCCTCTGCGCCAACAACTCCGCCTTACGCGAGATCACCGATGCCGAGATGGACGCGGTCGGCAACGGCACCCACGAGGTGCGCAACTGGGTTGCGGTAGCGGGGGTGGTGGCAGGGGCGAAAGGTGAAGTGGTGATGTACGAGACCACCATGGGCGTGGGTTTCGGCATGATGCGGTTCCAAGTAGCGTGAATCTCAGGAGCGCATTATGAAATTTATGTATTTCTTTCTGCCGACGCTGCCGGCCTCTGAGTGTACGATCGAGCGCATGGCGCAGGCGCACTTCGCCTATCTCGGCACTGTAGCCGATGTTCGCCGCGAGATGGACCTGTTGGTTGAGACCGCCAATCCGGAGTGGTTTGTCTGGCAAGGAGACCAGGGCTTATTGCCAGTTGACGAGGTCAAACGGCAAGTCGAGACTTTCGGCACCAAGGTCATGCCGTATTACAAGTAAAAAGCAGTCAGTTGCAGAAAAAGAGAAAGGGCGAGATGAGAAGAGGGGCAAAAGAGGAAGAGGGGCAAAGGGAAAGAAGATGATCTGTTTTTTTGTTTTCTCCTTTTCGCCGTTTGCCCATTTCCCCTTTTTCTCCTTCCGTGGCTGATGGCTGATCGCTTGCAGGAGGTATTCTATGACGGCCATCTATCGTGCCGACACAATCGGTTCGCTCCTCCGCCCGGCTTACTTGAAAGAGGCACGGAAAGCGTGGGGAGCGAAAAAACTCTCCACAGCGGAATTCAAACGCGTCGAAGATCGTGCCGTCGATGACGCGATCGCCTTGCAAGAGGCGGCTGGACTTGAAATCGTGACTGACGGTGAGATGCGCCGTCTCGTCTTCACGGGCACTCTCACCGAAGCCATCGACGGCTTTTCTCCTATTCCCTCGCCGGCGTGGCACTGGCATGGACAGACGCCGGAGCAGGATCTGGACGCGCAGATGCCGGTGTGTGTCGTCGGCAAAATTCGCCGCCGCCGTTCGCTGGCGACTGAGGAATTCGCCTACGCTCGTGGGAAGACCGGG
>JBGPOI010000150.1:0-9627 GCA_041487975.1 Binatia bacterium
ACCGCCGCGCCTCGACCTTTGCCTGAGGTGGGATTAACAATGAGCCGAACAACCATAAAAACAGGGCAAATGGGGAAAGGGGTAAATGGGGAAAAGGAAGAAGAGGCTAGCGCATGCCTCCGCGTTCGAGATGGGCTTGCAAGAAATTCCGGCTGCCGGTAGCGGCCATGCTGGCGGCGGCCGAGAGTTCCAGACACAGCGCGGTGGCAGCAATAATTTGGGCAAAACGATAGACCTTCCCCGGCCCCAGACAGTCCATCAGTTGCAGATACGAACGCGCATGCGGCAGGCTGGTTCCACCGCCAACCGTACCTACTTCGATCCCTGAGAAGCGGATTGACAGGTGAATGCCGTCACCAACCCGCGTGGCCGTCACTTGCGCCATACTACTGGTGCCAACCATGCCAAGATCCTGCCCGGTGGCGGCGAAAATCGCGGCAATGGCCGATGCCGGGGTGAAAGCAAACGACTGCATGCCGCTGGCGTGCGCGCCATGCAGGCCGGTATGCTCCAAGGCCAGGACCTCTTCCGCGCTGACTCGCAACACCCGCCGCAGCACGTCGCCGGGCAGCGTCGCCTCAGCCAGTACGACCTTGCCATGGCCGGGAAACTGGAAGAAGGCATGGCTGGGCTTCTTGTCACCGCCCATGTTGGCTTCCAAGAACACATGCAGAGGGGTCACACCGGTAGCGCGCAGAAAACGAGCGAAGACGAATTCCTGGTTCAACGCGTACGCATTGCGGGTCATCATGTTCGGTCCGCACGCATCGCCGGTGGTAAAGCGATAGAGCACGTGGCACATCGGCCCGACGACATGCGTCTCAACTTCGCGTAGCACAGCATGTGTGCTGACAAGACTTTTGCCGCTGCTTTCCCGTGTACCTGACGCAGGGGCGCCCCGGGGGTTCGCTGCATCTCTCAACCAGACAGGCATTGCCGCCGCCTGTTCCGCCACCCAACGCGCCAGCGTCAGCGCCTCCGCCGTAGTGTGAAAGACGAAACAGGAGTCACGGGTCATGCGGTCGGCGAGCACGTGCGTGCGCACGTCACTGGCCAGGGTCACCGCGCTAATGCCGCGTTGCACCGACGCCGATAATCCACCTTCGGTATGGGCCAGAGGAATAAAGACCTGCTCGTCCTCCCTACTCTCTTCGTGCACCTCTCCCGCAGCATTCAGCGTATAGCTCCCCAAATTCACGGGCAATGGTCCAACCACCCCGACCGGGAGGATCATATGTCCAGAGAGGCACTCCTGAAAATTGCCAAGGATGTCAGCCGGCACGGGCCAGGTCAGGACGTGATGGTGCGTGGCCTGCCAATGCGGTAAGGCCTTCAGAGTATCTTGACGCTGAGTGATCGCCTCCGGCCGGTTCGCCCGTGGCCAGCGGGGTAATGCACGTGAGGCGGAACGTTTCATACATCAGTCGCGCTGCCGCGCGTCACTCGTCCTCATCCGACCCAAGCTCAGCCATGTCTAGCCGCTGGACCTTTTTCTCGATATCTCCAGCCACGCGATCAAACAGGAGCGTTCCGTCGAGGCCAATCAGAGCAGCTTTTTCCTTCACGCCGTTGTAGATCTCCTTCATGAGGAACAGCAGTTCGTCGCGCATCTTGAGAAACCCCGGCTTGAGTTCCGGCTTCTGCGTCAGAGTGGCCTTGAGATACAATTCGGCAAAAGCAAGATGACGCGCCTCATCGAGCAGGATGCGACTGGCAATATGGGCAAAGAGCGAGTTAGGGTTCGCCTTCGCGAGAATACTATAGAAATGGCGGGCGAGAATATCGCTTAACAGAATCCCCCACAGCCATTCGATCTTGTCGCGCGATTTGAAGAGCCGCGCCTGATAGCGGAAGATCACTTTGAGATCCCGCACTTCCAGCGGGCGCTGGTCGATTTTGTGGTAGAAACGGGTGAGCGTTTCAAAATGACGCGCTTCATCCAGAAGGAACGTCGCCAAGTACAATTGCGCTTCGGTCTGATGGGCGGCAAAGAACTGGGGGATCACTGAACTGGCCCCAATCATCGCTGTTTGTTCCCCCAAGTAGACGGCAGTCAATACATGGGCCAGCGCTTGTCGTTCGTGAGGGTCGAGCAAGATCGGGCGTTCCCAATCGAGTTGCGCCGCTGACCATTGCCCTTCCACTCCCTTACGAAAGAGTTCCATTATCTTTGCGTTATCAATGCGGGGAAACACCCGAATCACAGTCCACCACTCTCCCTTCTCCCAACCTACACAGCCAATGACAACAGGGCAGCACCCATATAGCAACCTCGCGCCTGCTGCTCAAGCAAGAATTCTCCCCCTTACGCCGAATACCGCCGCCTTTTCTCCTCGTTAAGCGACGTAGGTTCGGCGCTGGCACTCAACGGCTCTTCCTCGTCTTGCTGATTCAGCCACAGGAGAGCCCGAGATAGGTACTGGAACCCCGAGAGCGTGACCGAGCCACCGGCCAGGATCAACGTGGCATTCCACAAGACGGGGAACCGCCAGGCGGGGTTGTGTAAGGCAATCAGCGTCAGAGTCACGGTGAGTAACTGAAAGAACGTGCTGGCTTTGCCGACAAGGGTCGGTCGGACGGCCATGGAATGGCTGGTAATGAAATACAAGACCGCGAACCCTAGCAGAATGATCACATCCCGACTGATCACCAGAATCGCCAGCCAGCGGGGGATAAAGCCGAGAAAGGCGAGAATAATAAAAGAACTGATCAATAACAGCTTGTCGGCCAGCGGGTCGATATACGCGCCCAGAGCGGTGTGTGAATTGGTCAGCCGGGCAATGGCGCCATCGAGCGAGTCAGTCGCTCCAGCCACGACGAACACCAGCAGGGCGTCAGTATACCGCTCATCCGTCAGCAAGATGAGAAATAACGGGATCGCGCCGATGCGGAGCAGCGTCAGCAGGTTAGGCAGATTGAGGATGGATGAAGAAAGCACCTCGGCCCTTTCCGCAGTAGCCTTACTATCAGTGAGCGTTCTCGACTGCGAGCAGTTTCCGTAGTTGCCCAGCCACTTTGTTCGAGATCAAGGCAGTAACGCTGACGGCCGTATCCGTATAGGCTTCTTCTACCACTTTGCCGCTACGGCGCAACCAAGCGAGCACTTTGCCTTCTCCCAGCGGTAAATCGATATGCACCAGTTCGCGTCCGTGTTCCAGACGGCGCTCGATCGCAGCGAGCAAGGGGGGCAATCCCGCACCGGTCAGCGCCGAAATTCCCCAGGCTTGTTCTTCGCCTTCCACGCCGTTGCGCGCGGCAGCGACCCGCTGCCAGGGCTGTCCGTCGTCTGCCGGCTCGCCAGCCAAGCGATCGAGCTTGTTAAATACAGTCATCACCGGCTTTGCTCCAGCGCCAATTTCCTCCAGCACCCGTTCCACCACGGCTTGCTGCTCGGCCCAGCGCGGATGAGTTGCATCGACCACATGCAAGAGCAAGTCAGCGGTCCGCACTTCTTCCAGCGTGCTCTTGAATGCATCCACCAATTGGTGCGGCAATTTGTTGATGAAGCCGACCGTGTCGATCAACATCACCGACTGTCCGCCCGGAAGATCGAGGCGACGGCTCGTCGGATCAAGCGTGGCAAACAATTTATCCTCAACCAGGACACCCGCATGCGTCAAAGTGTTCATCAACGTCGATTTCCCGGCATTGGTATATCCTACCAAGGCAACGCAGGGGAATGGCACCCGCGCACGCTCGTGGCGCTGTAAGGAACGCGTACGCTCAACGTCGAGCAGGCGACGGCGCAAGGTCGCGATGCGCTCACGAATGCGGCGGCGGTCGACTTCAAGTTGGGTTTCCCCGGGCCCGCGTGTGCCAACCCCACCGCCAAGACGTGAGAGGTGCGTCCACTGGCGCGTGAGTCGCGGCCGCAGGTACTCAAGCTGCGCCAGTTCGACCTGCAGCTTGCCGGCCAGGCTGCGTGCGCGTTGGGCAAAGATGTCAAGGATTAACTGGCTGCGGTCGATGACCTTGAGGCCCAGCTCAGCTTCCAGGTTGCGTTGCTGCGCCGGGGACAAATCATCGTCAAAAATCACGACGTTGGCGCCGGTTTCCGTCACCAGGTCTTTCACCTCGGCGACCTTGCCCGTGCCGATGAAAGTGGCCGAATGGATCCCTTCGCGCAAAGTCTGGACGACTCGCTCGATCACCTCCAGGCCGGCGGTTTCACTTAACCGGGCCAGCTCGTCAAGCGACTCGTCAGGGAGAAAACGGGCGTGATCCCCATGACCGGTCCCGGCGCGTGGGCGCGCTACGCCGACCAGGACAACGCGCTCGGGGCCTGAGGTCAGGGGGCGCGCCTCTGGCAATGGTTGATCACTCACAGACGTTTGCCTACGGCTCATCTTCACACCTTGCTTTCAGCAGCCAGAAGTTCCCTTTCCCCTTGAGAGAGGGAGAAGAAGGCTGTGCTGAACCCCACCATTCTACTCTGTCCGGCTGATTACTGATAGCTGACCACTGATCGCATCTTCTCAGCGAAACGACGCCACTCCATTGCCAAACAGCCGCTCGATGGCTACAACCATTGCCCTGGTCGGGGCAACACTGAGGTCATGGGGCAAAGCGATGACAGTCTCGCTGTAATCCGGACGCATCAGGTGGAGGAACGCACGGCAATTCCCTTGATGCTGGGTCAGGACTCCACGCAGGGCCAGCAGGTCTTCCTTGGTGGTGACGTCGTGCGGCATCTGGATGTGCACCTGACGGACTTCCTCCGTGGCGACCGATTCCAAAGGGATCACTTCGTCAGCGACGATTTGCCGCCGTTCTTCATCAACCACCTCAAGCGTGCCGCCCAGACACACGGGCTGGTCGGAGTGAATCGTGGCTTCGTGCTTACGATACGCCTCAGGCCAGACTATCACCTCAACGACTCCCTCCTGATCCTCCAGGGTGAACGTAGCGTAGCGGTCGCCTCTCTTATTGTTCTTGAGTTTGAGAGAGTGAATCACCCCCGCCAGGCGCACCTTCTCCTGATGAGCACGACTTTTCAGCGTGTCAGTCGTGAGGGAGACGACACCATGCAACCGGGCAACGTACTTATCGAGCGGATGGCCGGTAATGAAAAACCCCAGGGTCTCGCGCTCATTACGCAACTTGTCAATATCCATCCACTCGGCCACCTGCGGCAGGTCCGGATGGGTGGACCCGTTCTTGCCAGTGGCGCTGGCGAACAGGCCGAGTTGCGTGCTGTTGCTTGCGCCATTGGCGCGCTGGTCCGCCCAGCGCAAGGCGTCTTCGAGCCCCGCCATCAGTTGCGCGCGTGGGGCCCGGAGCGAATCCAGGGCGCCGCACTTCACCAGACTCTCCAGCACGCGTTTATTGACCTGCGAGCCATGCACGCGCGTACAAAAGTCGTAGAGATCGGTGAAGGGTCCATCCTGCCGCGCCGCCTGAATGACTTCGATCGCCTTCGACCCCACTCCTTTGACCGCGCCCAGACCGAACCGGATGGTCTCGGTACGAACGGTGAAGCCTTCCTCACTCTCATTCACATCCGGCGGTAGGACCGGGATATCCCGCAACCGGCATTCAGCAATGTTCTTGTAGGTCTTGTTCGTGTCACCCATCTCCAGGCTCATCAGCGCGGCCATGAACTCTTGCGGATAGTGCGCTTTGAGATACGCCGTCTGATAGGAAATGAGGGCATACGAAGCGGCATGCGACTTGTTGAACCCATAGGCGGCGAAGGTCTCCATCTGATCGAAAACTTCTCCGGCGAGTTTGTCGGGGATTTTTTGCTTGGTCGCCCCTTTGAGAAAGCGGGTACGCTCTTCCTGCATGACCTCCTTTTTCTTCTTGCCCATGGCGCGGCGCAGGTTATCGGCGTCTGCAAGCGAGTAGCCAGCCAAAACCTGGGCGATTTGCATCACCTGTTCCTGGTAGATCGTCACGCCGTAGGTCTCTCTCAGCACCGGTTCGAGGAGCGGATGGGGGTAGGTCATCTGCTCCTTCCCATGCTTGCGCTTGATGAACTGTTCGGCGGCGCCACTATCCAGCGGTCCCGGGCGGAAGAGCGCAATGACGGCGACGATGTCTTCAAAGCAACTGGGTTTGAGCTGGGTAATCAGCTTGCGGATACCGCTGCCTTCCATCTGGAAGACACCCACGGTATCCCCACGCGTCAGGTTTTGGTAGGTCAGCCGGTCATCAAGCGCCAGGGAACCGAGGTCAATCTCTTTCCCACGGCCTTTGCGGATGCGCTTGACCACATCATCGAGCAACGTCAGGGTCTTGAGTCCGAGAAAGTCGAACTTGATCAGGCCGATGGTGTCCACGTCCGGACCTGCATACTGGGTCAGGACGTTGTTTTCTTTATCGACGAACAACGGCAGGTGCTCGACCAGCGGCGTCGGTGAGATCACGATGCCGGCGGCATGCTTCGAGGCATGCCGCAATAAGCCCTCGAGCTTGAGGGCATAATCGAAGAGCTTCTTTTCTTTCTCGCCGCGCTCGCGCAGTTCGCGCAAACGCGGCTCCATCTCCAACGCTGCCTCTAGGGGAAAGTCCTTTCCTTGCTTGGGCGCGGGGTAGAGCTTGGCGATGCGATCCGTATCGCCGTAAGAGAACTCCAACACCCGTCCGACATCCTTGATCGCCTGTTTGCCTTTCAGCGTGCCAAAGGTGATGATCTGCGCGACTTTATCGGCGCCGTACTTCTCTTTGATGTAGCGAATGACTTCATCTCGCCGTTCGAAGCAGAAGTCCACGTCGATGTCGGGCATGCTCTTGCGGCCGGGGTTGAGGAAACGCTCGAAGAGCAACTGGTAACGGATAGGATCGACGTCGGTGATCTTGAGCGCATACGCGACCAAACTGCCAGAGGCGGAGCCTCGTCCAGGACCGACCGGGATGCCCTGCGACTTGGCGTAGCCGATGAAGTCGGCCACGATGAGGAAGTAGCCGGCAAACCCCATCTCCTCGATTACCCGCAGTTCAAATTCCAAACGATCGCGATAAACCTTCTCCTGTTCGGCATGCAGACCGGCGGCGCTGGCGCGTAGCGGCCCCAGGCGCTCCTCCAGTCCTTCCCGCGCCGACCGTTCCAGGCAGGCTTCCAGAGAATCCCCGCCCGGCACGGCGAATATCGGGAACTGAAAACCATCGAATTTCAGTTCCAGATTGCAGCGCTGGGCAACCTCCAGCGTGTTGGCCACCGCCTCCGGGCAGTGCGAAAACGCCGCGGCCATTTCCTCGGGCGATTTGACATACAACTGGTTCGTGCCGAAGCGCCAGCGTTTTTCGTCCGACCACACCTTCCCGCTCTGCACGCACAATAACACTTCGTGAGCTTCCGCATCCTCGGCTTTGAGGTAGTGACAGTCATTAGTGGCCACAAGCGGGAGCGAGAGATCCTTGGCCAGTGCGATCAAGGCAGGGTTGATCTGTTCCTGTTCGGGTAGGTGGTTGTCCTGCACCTCGATGTAGAAGCGCTCATCGAAAATCGCGGCGTATTCGGCGGCAACCTCGCGGGCGAGTTGATCGCGACCAGCCAGCATCGCGCGGGCGAGTTCGCCACTGAGACAGCCGGAGAGGGCGATGATGCCTTTGTTCAGTTCGCGCAGCAACTCTCTATCCACACGCGGTTTGTGGTAGAAACCTTCGGTGTACCCAGCGGTGACCAGGCGGCAGAGATTGCGGTAGCCCTCCAGGTTCATGGCCAGCAAAACTAGATGGAAATTCCCGCCGCCCTCGTAATCGTCCGTCCGCACCACACCGCGGTCGTGGCGGCTCTTGGGCGCCAGGTACATTTCACAGCCGATAATCGGCTTGATCCCCTGCTGAGCCGCGGTGCGGTAGAACTCGATGGCGCCGAACATGTTGCCATGGTCGGTCATGGCCACCGCCGGCATGCCATACTTCTGCACTTGCGGCATCAAGTGTTTGATCTTGTTCGCGCCGTCCAGCAGGCTAAACTGTGTATGGAGATGCAAATGCACGAACCCCATCGCCGACTCCTCCCCTCAGCGTGAATAATGAATGCGGAATGCTGAATGATGAATTAAAGACGAAAGATGTAGCATTCGTTCATTTCTGTCATTCATCGTTCATCAATTCATAATTCATCGTTTTCCTGTTCACTCCCATTCAATCGTCGCCGGTGGCTTGGAAGAAATATCGTACACCACCCGATTCACCCCTCGTACTTCGTTGACAATGCGTGTCGAGAGGCGGCCGAGCAGGTCGTAGGGCAACCGTGCCCAGTCGGCCGTCATGCCATCAACACTCTCAACTCCGCGGATCGCGATCACGTTTTCATACGTGCGCTCGTCCCCCATGACCCCAACAGTTTTGACTGGCAGCAGCACAGCAAACGTTTGCCACACGCGGTCATACAGACCGGCCGCCCGCACTTCCGCATCGACAATCGCGTCCGCCGCTCGCACGATGGCCAGTCGCTCGGCATCCACCGCGCCAATCACGCGGATCGCCAAGCCGGGTCCGGGAAACGGTTGGCGACCAACGATCTCCTGGGGCAGTCCCAGCAGCCGACCGAGCGCACGCACCTCATCCTTGAACAGTTCGCGCAGGGGTTCGATCAGTTCGAGCCGCATGCGCTCGGGCAAGCCGCCCACGTTGTGGTGACTCTTAATGGTCGCCGACGGCCCCTTGAACGAGACGGACTCAATCACGTCGGGATAGAGGGTGCCCTGGGCAAGAAATTGTACGTTCGGCAAAGAGCGCGCCGCTTCGTCAAACACGTCGATGAACGTGTGGCCGATAATCCGGCGTTTCTGTTCCGGGTCCTCGATTGCCGTAAGATTTTTGAGGAATTGGGCCGAAGCGTCTATGCAACGAAGATTGAGCCCCAGCCCGGAGAAAACTCTCTGCACTTGCTCGGCCTCGTTTTGGCGCAGGAGTCCGTTGTCGACAAAAACACAGGTGAGACGCTCGCCGATCGCTTGGTGGAGGAGCAACGCCACCACCGCGGAATCGACCCCACCACTGAGCCCGCAGACAACCTGCTGGTCTCCGACCCGTTCGCGAATCTGACGGGTTTCGCGCTCGATGAACCCTGCCATCGTCCAGGTCGGCTCACACCGGCAGACACGAAACAAGAAGTTATGCAGGATCTCTCGTCCCCGTTCGGTATGCATCACCTCCGGATGGAACTGCACGCCGAAAAAACGGCCGGCCTGATCGCGGCAAGCAGCGATGGGCGAGTTCGCCGAATGGGCGAGGAGGTGCCAGCCCGCCGGCAGGGACTCCATCTTGTCACCATGACTCATCCACACGCGGGTTTCAGCGCCGGGCAGGAATCCGGCAAATAGGTCACTGGCATCATCGACGACGAGTTGGGCCGAACCAAACTCACGGCGATCAGTTCTGGCCACCACGCCATCAGAGAGCTGCAAGAGCACCCCCATGCCGTAGCAGATCCCCAGAAAAGGCACGGGCACGTCAAGCGCCTCGGCGTCAAGCATCGGCGCCCCTGCGGCGTACACACTTGCCGGTCCACCGGAGAGGATAATGCCCTCAGGGCGCATCTGCCGGACGCGGTCGAGGGACAGATGATACGGATGAATCTCGCAGTAGACCTTCGCCTCGCGCACTCGCCGGGCGATGAGTTGGGTGTACTGGCCACCAAAATCGAGAATGAGAATCATAACAAATTGAGCGGTC
>JBGPOI010000151.1:0-9598 GCA_041487975.1 Binatia bacterium
CAGCATGGGGGCGGTCTGGGTGGGCGATGCGACAGATACGCCGCCAGAAAAGCTTCAGGCTGCCATCATCTTCGCGCCGGCCGGTGAACTAGTCCCGCGTGTTCTTGCCGCCCTGGATAGGGGAGGGACGCTTGCCCTGGCGGGTGTCTACATGACCCCCATTCCCAGGTTGGACTATGAAGCGACGCTTTTCTATGAGCGCAACCTGCGCAGTGTCACGGCGAACACGCGCCAGGATGGCAAGGAACTCCTCGATCTGGCTACGGCTATTCCGCTCCGCACCCACACGGAAGAATTTCCCCTGGAGCAGGCCAATGACGCCTTGTGGAAGTTGAAGCACGATCAGATCACTGGCGCCGCCGTGCTGCGGGTATCTGAGTGAGTTGGCGGTGGGTCTTAATTGCCTGTAGCGGGAGGACAAAGCCGATGAAGAATTTCAACTGGAAAGAGCTATTCAAACATCATCCCCTGTTCGGCAGCCTCAGCGAGAAAGAGATTGAGGGGTTTCTTGCCGACGAGGTCTCCGAGGAGAGAACGCAGTCGCCAGGCAGCATGATCCTGAAAGAAGGGGAGTTTGGCGACTCGATTTTCTTGATCGGGTCTGGGTCAGTTCAGGCTGTCCTACAAAGGGGAGATGGTCACCAGGTTGCCCTTGCTCTCTTAAGACAAGGAGAGCTCTTCGGAGAAATGGCCCTTTTCCAGCAGAGACCACGAACCGCGACGATTATCGCCAAGGAACAATGCTCGCTACTGGAGATGAAGGGGGAGGAGTTTCTCAAGCTCATGAGTGAGCATCCTGAGGTTGAATTCAAAGTTCTCTTAACGTTGACCGAACGGTTAAGACATATGAATGAGCAAGCTCTGGCGGTGCAGTTGAAGGATATCGATGAGAAATTCAGCTTCTTCAATGCCAAACTGGACGCGGAACTCAAAGTAGTTGAGGCTTCCTTGAAAGCTGCTTATGCCGTCTTTGAACAAACCAAGATAAGGACAGATGAAGTCATCACCAGTGCCGAGAGACGTGAAGCAACCCAGGACAGGACCATGAAATTTTTCGGGGTGGTGGTCTCCATCGTGGTGGCAGCGGCCGGATGGTTCGGGCTCACCAAATTTCAGGACCTAACTCAGATGCTGAAGGACACCGAGAAGATCAAAGAACAGGTGAAGCAAGACGAAAATTCGGCCAGAGACAATGCAGAGAAAGCGAAGAACAGTGCAGAGAAAGCGAAGGAACAAGAAGAAACTCTAGAACGTATTCCCAAAATTACGATAAACCTAGGCAATGCTCTTCTCTCGATGTTCTCTCAAGCGCTGGCTGACGAAAAGCCATCGAAGGGAAAAATAGTCGCACTTTATAAGATCTTACTCCCATTAAAATCAGATGATCCGACACTCAAGTGGCGTCTTCTTGGGGAGATCGAGAGGGGAATGGTCAAAACCCAAAATATCAATATAGGGATCTACGAGGATCTCTTAGCAATGAGTATGAAGGATCAGGAAGCACAGGCGCCCCGAGAGAAGATTATAGCGCACTATCTTTTCTTGTCGTCCCTAATCTTGGACATTGAGAAACAAAAAGAAAAGTTTGACGAGAGCTTTTCCGAGTTTCTGAAATATGTTCGGGAGCACAAGAACCAACACCTGAAGAACGAGCTAGATTTCTCCATGCTCGAAGATTTGTTCGAGAGACAAGATGATCAAAAGAAGCATGACTTGTTTCAACAGGTTAAGGGCTTAATACCCTAACCCAAAGCTATTTTGATTCGCAAACCACATCCCACCATACCTGTCCGCTTTCATCAAACACATTGTCCCAGTCTATTTCTTGGTTCAAGTCGTCGCAGTCTGTGAACTTCATTTTATTCTTATACCATAACGCCCAATAAGACCCCCGCGCTTTACAACACCCAGTGACGGCAAAAAGCGGATCGGGGTGGGGAAGCATCAGCGAGAACGCTGCGGCGCCTAGTGAGAATCCGATAATCAGAAAAACTCTTTTCACTTCATCCTCCAGTGGATAGTATGAGAAGATGTGGGGTCAGGTCTTGAATTATCACTTTTCGCCTCACCTGAGGCTTCGAGCCGGATTTTGACCGGACTGACCGGAGCGGGCACAGGCTTCCATTCCTTCCCGGACCACACCGGAGTCTGGACAGCAACGACGAATAAGCCTCCTGCACAGTCCTCCCTTAACCGGCAACGACGTCGTACGGCCGCATCATATCGTTGTCCTCGTGCTCCAAGATGTGACAGTGCCAGACATAGCGGAACTTCGCCCCAGGAGTGACCTTGGTCCCGGTGGGGAGGTCGAATTTGGCGATGATGCGGGTGACCTCTCCTGGGAACGTTTTTACCGTATCCTTCCACGCCGGCCTCTCGTTTAGATCGGGCGTGATCGGAAGTTCGGTAAAGACCAGGTTCGCCGGGTACTGATCCACATCGAACGGCTGCCGGTTGAGAATCTGGAATTGCACCAGGTGGATGTGGATGGGATGGGCATCTTCTGTGGTGTTGATGATGTTCCAGATTTCCGTCGTGCCGGCTATTGGGTTCTCGGTGGCCGGCTCATCCCAATGCCTGTCGCCGAGCAACGCGATGATGGGACTTCCCATAGCTGAATCTAATTCGCTAAGGGTCAGGTTTCTCTGCCTGACTGCCACGGCAGGATCCAGCAGCGGGACCACAGACAGGCTTGCGGGCAGGGAACTGGTATCGGGACGGAGCAACGGCTTGGTCACCTTGAAAAGCATAACGTCTGCGGGGATCAGATCATCTCCATCCGGATAGGGAGCATGCGCATCGTTGGTGAGGAGAAAGAATTTCCCCGCAAGACCCGCAAAGTCGATGATCACGTCGAAGCGCTCCGCGGGAGCCAGCAGCAGTTCCGTGAGTTGTACAGGAGCAGGCAGGAACCCCCCGTCCGTGCCGATCTGGTAGAAAGCGGGCCCCGGCCTCTCTAAGCTCACGCCAGCTTCCGTGCTTTCTTCGAGCACGAGATTGTAAAACCGGGCATTCGAGCCGTTCACAAGGCGGAACCGATACTTTCTCGGCTCCACCTCGAGAAAAGGCCAGACCTTGCCATTCACTAAGACGGTATCCCCGAAAAATTCCGGTATCCAGATTGGCGGAACTCGTGGATCAGGATCGCCGGGCGTTTGCACTGGATAAAGGAGCGAGCCGTCGGCATTGAACAGCCGGTCCTGGATCATGAGCGGGATTTCATACTGCCCCTTGGGCAGGTTGAGGCTGTCCTCGATTTCATCCCGGATCAGATAAAAGCCCGCCAGCCCGGCGAAGACATTCTGCCGCGTGCTGCCGAGCGCATGATCGTGATACCAGAGTGTGGTGGCCTGCTGATCATTCGGGTAAGAATAAGTTCTCGTGGTGAAGAAAGGACCTGTTCGGGTAAATCCGTTCGTGAACCAGGCCTCAGGGTATCCATCGCTTTCCGGCAGAACCCTGGCGCCGTGCAGGTGTACCACGGTGCGGACAGCAGGAGTGGGAGGTTCCGCACCGTGGATCGTCGGATCTACTGGCAGGAGATGAGTGGAGGGAAGGTGGTTTCTCCACTGGACGTAGATGGGCTTTCCCCTCCGCACCTCGAAGGTGGGGCCAGGATAGGTGCCATTGTACCCCCAGAGAGGCGTCGGGGGGAGTTCGCTGTGCAGCTTTTGCTGGAACTGCAGCATGCGCACGTTATAAGCGGGAATTCCACTAATCTTTCCGCTCGGGCGCAGCACGCTGGGAATGGGCAGCGGATCGACAAATTTCGTGAGCGCCTCTTGGGCGAAGGCGGATCTGACTCTCGGCATTCTCATCTGATGATGCCTGCGGACATACTTCCGAGTCTGACTTTGGGCGAAGGTCGGCCCCATCCCCAGAGGCGAGAACATCGTGCCAACAGCTAAACCACCTGTGGCTCCGCCGATAAGCTTCAGAAAGCTTCGCCTTGCCATTCCCTGCAGATCACTTCTTCTGACATGATCTCCGTTGTTCATGATGATCCTCCCTCCTCCACATCAGTGGAACCTAACAGGTAATGAGATTGCCCAACGAGACGGCAAACACTGTCGCCTCCACGGTCTACGCCGGAACCGTGGAGAAGCTGTGGGTTACCAACATCCGGCGAACGATAGCACCTGCGGTGAGCAAATTTCAAGCGGCGGGAAACAATTTGCTCTCCCGCGTTGTGGTTGTCATGCTGTCGTGGTGACTTAACCGCATGCGCCGACTGCGGCAGGGTCTGCTTCCCGTGTTTTTCTTCTTGGCGTTTCTCCTGCATTGTGCGCAGTTGTGCCTCGCCACCGGCCATGGCACAGGGCCAGTGGCCGCCTCTCCCAGCCGCGACCCAGGGCATGTTCCTTGCCACTTTCCTCCCGCTTTCCCGCAGGGAGCTTCCGATAAATGCCCAGACTGCGGAGATCATCTCTTTCTCGGAGCTGTTCCTGCCGGCATAGAGACGCAGGCTGCTTCAGGGCCTTTGCTCTTTCCCGTCTGTCTGCCGCTGCAAGCGCCTCTTGCTCCGTTTGTTCAACAACACAGCAACGGATTCTGGTTCGGCCAGACCACCGCGCCCCTATCACGCTATCTCCTCCTCTCCGTCCTACGGCTCTAATCCTCCGCCACAGAAGTCCTCGTCGGTCTTAACCAAGGCGGCACCAGCGTCGCCCGCATTCTTTGCTGGAGGAAATCTTCCATGTTCATTTCTTTGCTTGCCCGTGTCTGTCTGCTCGTCGTGCTGCTGCCAGGGCTCGCGGCGGCTTCCTTACAAGACTGGCTCGAACAACGGAACCAACGCTTTTATCTGCGCGGTCCGTGGAATTGGACTATCTCCCGGCAGCTCCCCGAACTGCAAAGAGAGTTCAATGGCATCGACTTCGGTCACGCGCACTTAGCGGAAACCCTGCTCCAGAGCAACGACGCCGCCGTGATTGAGCAGGCGCGACTGGAGATCCTCGCCTTCATCGAGAGCAAGCCAGCGTTGCCACCGGATGAAGCTTTCATTGCCTCCACGTTTTACCGTTTGGCCTGGGCGCCGCAAAATGTTTTTGATTGGGCGCACCAGCTCCACCGCGACCTCTATGACCTGTTCGCCGCGGACAACGTGCCCGACAAAGAAACGGCCTACCGTCAGATCCTTGCCAACTACTTGGCTCAGCCGCAGGTGATTACCCCGCAGACCCTCGATCACGCCGGCGCCTTGTGGAGTTTCCCTGAGTCGCGCAACTTCGTCCGCCGCTTCCCCAAGTTCAACGCTCAGATCTGGACTTACCACTGGGTCCAGGCGAAGATCGCCGAGATGCAAGTCGGACACACCCTGGCTGAACAACAAGCCGCCCTGCCGCCGGTCCTGGCTGAGTATCATGGCTATCTGACTGATCCGCCGCTGCAGTGGAGCTTCATGCCCATGTTCCATGAACTCGCCCCGACGTTCTCACAACGTTTCCCCGAGGCCGCCAATATTTTCGACAACCTGCACATGCTCCACGATAACCTCGACGACGTGCTCAGTTCGCCAGACCTGTTTCCCACCATGGCGGCTAAGCGCGAACGGATCTATCAGATCCTGGAGATTTACCTGCACCGTAATCACCAGTCAGGGGATGAACGCTACGCACGGTACCGCGCGCCGGCGGGCATGGAGCATCAGCATCACCACTAGAGAGGAATGGGAAGCGTCCATCATGAAAAGCTACACCATGGCAAGATATCTATTGAGGGTTTTCCAATCCGTAATCCGTATTCCACCTTCCGCATTCGTCTTGGCTCTGCTCTCCCTGGTCGCCACACCAGCCTGGGCGATCGATCACAACAATCTGGACGAAGGGCGGCCGCTGAGGTTTGAAGATGCGTATCCCATCGCGTACGGCGAATTGTCCGCGGAGACGGGAGCGCAGTTCGTGCTGAACCGTCACAAGACTGACCGCTTTGCCTTCCCCCTTGAGGTTCTCTATGGGGCATACTGGAACCTGCAGGTGGGCGTGGGAGCGACCTTGTCCACTCAGCCGCGTACCATCGACGGACCCGAGAAGTCTGGCGACCTGCGTGCCTTTGCCCTGTACAATTTCAACCAAGAAACTCTACGGCTGCCGGCGCTGGCAGCCAAGCTCAGCTTGGACTTGCCCAGCGGCGAGCAGGCTCATGGAGTCGATACGAAATTGACCGGAATTGTGACACGCTCACTGGGACCGGCGCGCGCGCATCTCAATCTTGGCTATGAGTTTGTCGGTCGCGCCGGTGACGGGGGACGCACCGGACGCTACGATGTCGTGCTGGGAGCGCAGTACCCACTCGGGTATCCGCACCACTTCGATACTACCTTGCTCGCCGACATCTTCACTCAGCAAGCCGTCCGCTCCGGGGAAACGAACCCCTCCGGAATTGAGGTGGGTATCCGGCGTCAGATCGCACCTCTGGTGGTCATCGACGCCGGAGTCGGGACGGAGGTCGCCGGTCCAGCCGAGCGTGTGCCCTTCTTTGCCACGGCCGGCATTTCCCTGGGGTTCTGATACGCCGCGACGAAACCGCGACTCTCTAACCGCCATAATGGATCACGAACACATGGCAGGGCGCTTTGCGCACCACCTTCTCCGGCAGGTTAGAGAGCAGGTGGAGGTGAAAGCCCTGATGCGTGTGCGCGCTCATGACGATCACGTCGATGTGCTTTTCGTGCACGGTCTTGAGGAGGTGCTCGAAGAGTTCGCCACGCTCCACGAGAGTCTCACAGTCAGGAGAGCTGTTCAGATGCTCGCGATGAAGCTGCGCCAGCCACGCTTGGGTTTTTTCCCGAGCGTTGCGGTCCAGGGCGTGATAGTCACCGCTGACCATGTCGTAGAGCTTGCTGGTCGGGTCCTCAATGACGTGCAAGACATACAGCCGGGCGCCATATTTTTCGGCAAACTCCCGGGCGTAGGCGAGCGCGTCGGTCGCCTCAGGTGAGAAATCGGTGGGAAACAGGACACGTTGTATCGCTACCATGATCCACCTCCCTCAAAGAGTTCAAGACGTGTACTACCTAGCGCCGCCAGGGTAGACGGCGCAGCTATTTCTTCTCTCCGTTTGACGCAACTCTCACTTTTTTGCTCTCTACTCCCTTTGAGCGGATTTGGCAAGAAAATCCTCCTACCCTGACACCTTCAGCATCGCTGCGCCGTTACTCTGGTCGTGCTTCAACCTTCACAAAGGTGTAGTAGCGGTCCATCTTCACAAGGTGCGCTGAACTTGGTCTTGGGTGCCACGCGCAGCTTGCCTGCCCGTGCCCAACGCCTGGTTAGCTGGCCAGCCCCTGAGGCTCGACAGTGATCTCGCCGCGTAGGTACTCGACCGTGGTGCCGCCGATGATGACACGCTCGCCCCGCAGCTCGCAACGGAGGTCGCCGCCGCGCGCCGAAAGCTGCCTGGCAACGAGGACTTGCTTTCCCAGGCGTGCTGCCCAATAGGGCACGAGTGTGCAGTGCGAAGAGCCGGTGACAGGATCTTCAAGAACGCCGGCGCGCGGGGCGAAGAATCGCGATACGAAATCAGCGTCGGTACCGGGAGCGGAGATGATGAGGGCGAATGCATCCAGGGACGTGAGGCGTTGAAAGTCCGGTCGGAAGGTTCGGATCTCTGCTTCCGATTCAAGGACGGCCAGGAGGTCACGCGACAGGAACGCCTCGCGTGGTTTCACGCCCAAGACTGAGACCAAGGCGTCGTTTACCTCTATGGGTCGTCCGGGGCGCGAAGGGAAATCCAGGGCGAGGATTTCATGGTCACGCGTGACCATGAGGTTCCCGCTCTTGGTGCTGAAGGTGATCTGCTGGAGGGCAGGGAAGTAATGGCGGAAGAGGACGTGAGCCGCAGCAAGAGTCGCGTGACCGCAAAGGTCCATTTCCAGCGTCGGGGTGAACCAGCGGAGCGGGCACCCCTCCGGCTTCGGTATTACAAAAGCGGTTTCGGACAGATTGTTTTCGGCCGCGATGGCCTGGAGAAGGTCATCGTTAAGCCAGTCGTTCATGACCACGACGGCCGCAGGGTTTCCCCCGAAGAGGCGGCTCGTGAACGCATCAACTTGGTAAAGAGGGAGTTTCATCTGGACCTCTCTGCTGGCCAGCTAACGCTCAAGCTAAGCTGCGGCGGCCATCCCGCCCCGTGCGACGCGCCCGTCTGCCCTCTTGCCACCGGAGGCCTGATGAGGGTTAGACGTAACAAGCCGGTGACTACAGCCGTGGCGCGATTTGCTCCGCTGCCTGCGCCGATGTGATAACCGGGAGAACCTCGAAGTCCACAAGATCGCTCCAGCGCGCGATCCACTGCTCAAGAAGCCGAGGGTCCGCGCATTCCATGACCTGATAGCACTTTGCCATGTCCGCTGTTAGCCAGCTCGATACGTATTTCAGGCCATCAGGGGTAAGCCGTCCATGCTCACAGAAGCGTCGGTACACAGGGGCGACATCGCGATTCTTGAAGCTCTCGATGATCATGTACAGCATCGTCCGCCTTTCATCGTTAGGCCCTCTTTACCGCGAGCTACAGGTCTCACGACCGTGCCGTTCAGCAGACGGGCGGCTAACGCCGCCCGTCTGCTGCAAGCGCGTGCTACTCATCCAGGCCTCCTCCGCCGCACTGTGCGGCGATACGGTGGCTGTCCCCCCCAATCCACCCCACAGGAGGACGTCTGCGATGAGATTCTACACGTCACAACATAAACATTACTGCGGCAGCGATCTACCAGCCCGCCCCATGTACGCCTGCATTCTCGATCAAGCCGGCACGATCCTGGTCCACAAGAACATGGCGGCCACGCCCAAAAACTTTCTGCGGGTGAGGGTCATGACAACTTGAATTGTAAATTTTTCTTCTACCCTCCCGGCTGACCGATGGGTAATGCTCTACGCTTTATCGCCTGTGGCGCACCTAAGGGAAAGTAATATTTCAAGACCTGACCCTGACGCTCCAGGTGAGCCGCGCGAGCGAAGCGAGCGTCGGACTCCATCTGGTTGTGAACGCCCGGTATGGGCGTGAGTGTGGGGGTGTAAGTCCCCTGTAGGAGGTTCACCCTCATGGGCAAGAGAATACATGAGGATAACTACGAGTCCAAGGCAAGGGCGTCACCGTGAGGTGAGGTCTGAAGGAAGCCGGCGACAGCACTGCGAGGCGAGGAATACGAACGACATAGAAGGCTCACTTCCCTCGGACGAGCTGGCACCACACAGCGAAGTCCGGTGGACCGGGGGATCGGGTAAATGCCGCGCCGGTGCGGTGAGACTGGCTCTCACTTCACTATCCTGCCTGAACCGCCCGGTGCGGACCCGCATGCTAAGTAGAAAACCCGTTCACAGGCATGGCGCAAAAACCCTGATAAATAGCGGCTTGCAACAGGTTGCCTATGAAAGAACTTTTTAGATTTTACTTAGATGGTGTGGGGGCTGGGGAGGGCGACCTCCCTGGCTACCCGATTGGGTGGGTGTTTCGCACGTTACGAGTCCCATTGGAGTCTTATATCCACAGATCGCGCGATAAACCTGCTCTCCATCGTTTTGGCCGGCTAACTACCTACGATGTGGCCGGCACGGTCAATCAGCGCGTTTGCTGGCAAGCTCGGATCGAAAGCTTTCCG
>JBGPOI010000152.1:0-9560 GCA_041487975.1 Binatia bacterium
GCTGCACTTTCTGTGCAGACGGAGCCGAGATACTGCTGCACGAGGCCGAGGAACTGGTCGTGCTGGCCGCGATAGAGCCAAACGATGGCGGTGAGGTTGGCGAGTTGCTCTGGCGAGAAGTCGTAAATCTTGCGCGTGACCTTGCGGTAGAGGTTGCGCGCGTCAATCATCAGCACCTGGTCGCGCCGCTCCTGCGGCTTGCCACGGTCGAAGAACCACAGCTCGCACGGGACGGTGCGGGTGTAGAAGAAATTCGAGCGGATGGAAATTATCACGTCCACGTCGCCGGTCTCGACGATTTTCTGGCGCACCTCTTTTTCACCGTGCCCGGCGCTGGAGGCTTGCGAGGACATGACGAAGCCGGCGCGGCCCTGGTCGTTCAGGTAGCTCCAGAAGTAAGAAATCCACAGGTAGTTGCCGTTAGAGACTTTCTTGTTCTTGTTCACCCCCGGCAGGCCGAATGGGAGCCGGCGTTTGTCCTCCTTGGCCTTCTCGGCATCCACCATGTCCACGTTGAACGGCGGATTGGCCATGACGAAGTCGCATTTGCCGACGAGATTGTGCTCGTCTTGGTAGAAGGTGTTGGCCTCGCGGATGTCGCCCTCCAGTCCGTGGACGGCGAGGTTCATCTTGGCCAGGCGGATGGTGGTGGCGGTCTTTTCCTGACCGTAGAATTGGACGCGCTTGGCGGTGTCCTGTCCGGTGCGCTCGATGAAGTAGCTGGACTGGACAAACATACCGCCAGAGCCGCACGCCGGGTCGAACACTGTGCCGTGCTCCGGCTCGATGACGTTGACGATGGTCTGCACCAACGACGGCGGGGTGAAGAACTCGCCTTTGTCCTGCGCGCCTTCCATGGCGAACTTCATCAGGAAGTATTCATAGATGCGACCGAAGACGTCGCCACCGGCGGCGCGGAGGGAATCGCGGTTGAAGATGCGCAGGAGGTCTTCGAGCACGGTGCGCTCGAAAATGGTGAAGTCCTTGGGCAATTGCCCCTTGAGCGGTTCGAACTCAGTCTCGATAGCGTTCATCGCCTCGACCAGCGCCTTGCCAAGGTCAGTGTCCTTGGGCAGCGCCATGATGGTGTCGTAGCGGGCGACCTGCGGCAGCCAGAGGGCGCGGCGGCGGAGGTAGTCGGCGTGGACGCTGGCGCGCTTGGGCATCTTGCCGCTGGCCTGATCTTCGTGAATCTGCTTGGTGGCGGCGTCGAAGCGGTTGGCGGCGTGGCGCAGGAAGATCACGCCGAGGACGGGCATGCAGTATTCAGTGGAGGTGAGCTTTGAGTTGGCGCGCAGTTGGTCGGCGGCTTCCCAGAGGTCGGCTTCGAGTTTCTCGATATTGTGGAGCTGGTTTTGGCTCATGAGATGGAAGCGGCAGCGCTATTGGCAAAGGGGTTTCGTGCTTTTCTCAAGGCGCGAGCTACGATGTCCTCGCGGATGTTCTTACAGTTCTTTCAGGAACCACAGAGAGACCGCAAGTTGCCAAAAGCACGCTGGACTGTAGCACCTTCGTCGAGCAGATTTCAAGCAGAAGGACACTCCTGTTAGGCCGATCCGTTTTTCATAGAGGCCATTGCTAATACCGCCGCTGGGTAGTGGGTCATTTTCGTGCTGAACTGTGGAAGGCAACTCTTGGCTGCTTGTGGGTGCCGGTTTGTAGGGGCTTGATTCATCAAGCCCTTTGACGGGTCCGATGAATCGGACCCCTACATCTTTGGAACGCGAATCCCTGTGCTGGAGTCAAACTGAACCACTACCCGCCGTTCACCTGGTTCGACGCCGCTCACCACAGGCTTCGACTTCGCTCACACTACGCTCAGGGCGAACGGGGTAGGGAGTCACCCGGAGGGAAAAACCGTTCGTGCTGAGTCCTTCGACAAGCTCAGGACAGGTTCTGTCGAAGCATGAACGGGAACGGCTTTAGCAGCCCGGTTGTCACCAAATGGATGCGCGACTTGGTACCAATCGCTAATTTTCGCCAGAACCCGAGTTAGCGCGGCTGGGAGCGCCACTGTTTGTACTTGTGGTGGAACTCTTCTTTCTCATCCGAGTTCATGCCGCGGTAGCGGTCATAATTACGACGGATGCGCTCCTGCTCATCGGAGGGAAGTTCCTGCCAGCGATGGTACTGTTCTTCAATGCTGTGTTGCTTTTCTGGCGGGAGCTTCTGGAAACGGTGGTAATTTTCCAGGGCGCGCGAGCGTTCTTGCGGTGAGAGTTCGTACCAACTCTGATTGATCGCCTTACGCAGGGCGGGCGCGAAGCTCTGCGCTTGCCCTGGCACGGTGAAGAAACCGAGCATGAGAGCGCCTACGAGAACGACGACGGTCAGTGTTTTTCCAATTAGAGGCTTCACGGTTGCTTTAGCCGCGGCTGTGCTCGCCACCCTCCGCGGGTAGATCGAGGACCGCTTCAAGGTTTTCTAACTTTTCCATCTTTTGCAAGAGCGGATAGTGGACGAAAAACCCCGGATCCTTCAGCAGGTCAGGGGGCAGGTCTCCTTCGCTCGCCACCTCAGTATCACGCTCACCGGGGAGTTCAACGGCCGCGATCTCGTCGAAGTGACTCAGCTTGTCCAGGTCGGCAATAACTTTATAGTTCACAAAAAACCCCGGCTTCCCGACCAATGGAGCAGGGACGTTAGCCGCCACCTGAGAGACTGGCGGTGTCGGCGGAGTCGTCACCGGGCGGCTCGAGAGAACGTAGCTGAGAAAGATGAGCAAGCTGGCAGCGCCGGCGAGAGCCGGCGCTAATTGCCAACCGCTTAGCTGCTCACGCCACTCGCGCCACCAGCGCGCCAAGCGACTTTCCGGTTCTTCCTGCCGAGTCTGGCCTTCCTGCTCAAGCCGCTGCCAAAAGGTCGCGGCGAAGTCGGGAGACGGCGTGATCCGCTCCAGGTTGGTGAGCAGCTGATGCACGCGCGCCAACTGCGCGTCCTCCCGCGTGCAGACTGGGCAGGTACTGAGATGGGCAGCGACATGTGCCCGGTCCGGCTCCGGCAACTCGCCGTCGCGGTAGGCAACTAAGTGGGATCTGATCGTTTCACAAGTCATAAGAATCCAGGATATCTCGCAGTCCTTCTTTCAGACTTTGCGTTGCACGGAACACCAGGCTTTTGACCGCTTTCTCCGTTGAGCCGAGCACTTCAGCGACTTCCTGGTATGACATCCCTTCCATCCGGCTGAGCACCAAAGCGGTCCGCTGACTCCCTGGTAGCCGGTGTAAAACTCTTGCTATTCTATCGGCCGCCTCTTTCGCTGCCAAGATGTCTTCACCCTTGGAGGCCGTGGTATCTGGGAGGTTGCGCTCCCGCTCGTCTCCTTCAAGATCTGCGGACGGATCGAGCGATTCGAGGGAGACCCGATACTCACCTTTCCGTACCTCGTTGAGGCAGTGGTTATGAGCAATCTTGAACAGCCAGGTCGAGAACTTGGCTCTGGGCTCATAGCGATTCTGCCAGCGGTAGACTTGTAAAAACACCTCCTGAGCAATTTCCTCGGCCCGCGCCTGGGTCCCGAGAAAGCGAAAGGCGAAGTTCACCACCGACGGGGAGTACTTGTGAAAGAGCTGCTGGAACGCCTCCGTGTCTCCCTGCTGGAAGCGCAACATGAGCTGCACGTCCGGATCATCGTGTGGCGTAAGCCGTTCTTTCTGCTCCATTATGAACACCGAGGCAGGCAAAAAGTCTCGCCCCTCTTCACCTGTCCGCACGCCGGAAAAACAAAGGGGTATTGTAACAGCCAGACGGAGACGGTAGGGGAAAAGAGCTAGAGGGTCAACGCCGTTATGCAGCCATTTTTCGAAGAACCACTTGAGGACCACCTCAAGCGTGTCGAACATTACATGCGCGGCTGTGAGCTGCTGCGCTTTCCCCGAGAGAGAAACCCGTTACGCACCGAGTTGGCCACCTTCCTACGCGAACGCGCCGGGGAAATTGTCAACCAGTGGATCACACTCATTGCGCCGGTTTTTCCCATTCCAGCCGAGCGCGTCCCGGAAACCACCAGGAACATGTATGACGCCCTGCTGCGCTGGGCTCGTCACATTGAAGACCCCGAGGACATAGAGACCTACTCCTACCTGCATGAGCATGCGCGCCATGGGTTCATTGCCCACTCGCCTGCCTCGCGCTTTCTCGCGGGGCAAATGAAGGTCCGGCTCCTCATCGTCGAATGCTTGCGCGAAGCCTACGCCAAGGACCGGAAAAGACTGGTCGAATTGCTGACTCTACTCGACCAGGAGTTCTACGAACGCCTGCTGCACATTACCGACTTCTTCGTTGAAGCGCGCGAGGAGGCGCTGCGCAACGAAGAAGAAAGCCACCGCAAGGCGCTGGACAACGCGCCGGCGCCGATTTTTAAGGTCAGTTGCCAGACCGGGGCGATCCTCCGTGCCAACCGTGAGGCCGAGAAAGTGACCGGCGTCTCCGAGGAGCAGTTAATCGGCCGGCCGATCTGGGAATTGCATCCCACCGATGAGCAAGAACAGCTCCGCGAGCTGTGCCAGGCGACTAACAGCCACAGTTACCTCAGCCGCGACGACCTCCGCCTGGTCGCCAAAGATGGCGCGGTGGTGCCGGTCTCGGTCTATTTCGGCACGATCGAGCATAGCGGAGAACGAACCATCCAGGGCATCTACGTCGATGTCTCCGACCGTAAGCGCCTGGAAAGCCAGCTCATCCAATCCGAGAAGATGGCAGCCATCGGCCAGCTCGCTGCCGGCATCGCCCATGAGATTCGCAATCCCCTCGGCATTATCATGAATGCCTTGTACGACCTCAGTGAGATTCTTCCCACGGATAACCCCGAGGTGCGGGAAGACTTGCAGATTGCCAAGGACGAGATCGTCCGGGCGCAGGAGATTATCATCAACCTCCTGGAGTTCTCGCGCGAGAGCGGTGCGGAAATGGAAGAGGTGAGTCTTAATGACCTGCTGCGCAAGACGCTGCAACTCATGCGTAAGTATCTACAGATCAATAATGTCAAGGTAGTGACCTCGTTGGGGAAAGTCGGCTGTTGTCTGGCCAACCAGAACGCCCTGCGTCAGGTGTTTTTGAACCTGATCACCAATGCGGTGCAGGCCATGCCGCAGGGTGGAGAATTGCGTCTGCGCACGCAGCGCAAAGCCAATCGAAACGTGCTCATCGAGTTCAGCGATACCGGCGTCGGTATTCCCGAAAACCATCTGCACAGCATCTTTAATCCTTTCTTTACCACCAAAGAACCCGGGCAAGGCACGGGTCTGGGATTGTCGGTCGTACACTCCGTCATTAAACGCTACCAGGGCAATATCACCGTGCAAAGCAAACCGAATGCGGGCACGACTTTCCTTATCGAGCTGCCTTGCCCCTGTGTGGCGGAGAAAAAGCGCAAAGACAAGCAGACCGCTGAGATGCAGGTCTGACTTTTCTCTGTAAAACGGCCATGACTGCACACGTCCTGTTAGTCGAAGACGAAATCAACATGGCCAAGACGCAGGCCAAGATCTTGCAGCGTAAGGGCTATGAGGTCGATACCGCCTGTAATGGCCGCGAAGCCCTGCGGCTGCTCGAGAGAGCCGCATTTGATGTGGTGATCACCGATCTCAAGATGCCGGTGATGGACGGTATGCAGCTCTTGCGCGAGATGAACATTAAAGAGCGCGGCTGCGCGGTCATCGTGCTCACTGGCCATGGCACGATCGAGAGTGCGGTCGAGGCCATGCAGCGCGGCGCGGCGGATTATCTCACCAAGCCTTGTAACCCCGACGAGCTACTGCTCAAGGTGGACAAGCTGCTGGAAACCAAACGGCTGCGCGAAGAGGTCGAACACCTGCGCCGCGAGGTGCGAGCCTATAAGAAGTTTGGCGCACTGATCGGCCAGAACTCGGTGATGTGGCAGATCTACGGCATCATCGGCGCGGTCAGCGCCAACAAGAGCACGGTGCTGGTGACTGGTGAGAGTGGCACGGGCAAAGAGTTAGTCGCGCGCACCATCCATCAGAAGGGGCCGTGGGCGGACCGGCCGTTCGTGGCCATCAATTGCGGCGCGATGTCCGAGACCTTGTTGGACAGCCAACTCTTCGGCCACCGGCGCGGCGCTTTTACTGGCGCCATTGCCGATCATAACGGGGTGTTTCAAACGGCAAACGGCGGTACGCTGTTCCTCGACGAGATTGCCGATATTCCGCTCGTACTGCAAGTGAAATTCCTGCGCGCGGTCCAGGAAAAAGAAGTGACTCCTCTCGGATCGAGCCGGCCGATCAAGGTAGATGTGCGGATCATTGCGGCCAGCAATCGCAATCTGGAAGAAGAGGTCAAAAAAGGCACGTTCCGCGACGATCTGTACTATCGCCTGAACGTCGTGCCGATCCATCTGCCGCCGCTGCGGGAACGGCGCGAGGACATTCCCCTCTTGATCGAGCACTTCATTGCGACGTTCAGCACCGAATACAGAGTCGAGCCCAAGAAGGTCGTGCCTGAGGCGCTGGAGAAACTGGTGTCCTACCCCTGGCCGGGGAATATCCGTGAGTTACAGAATGTGATTGAACGGATGTTCGCGCTCTCCCAGAGCAAGGAGATCACGCTCGCGGACTTGCCGGGCCCGATTGCCGGCTTTGAAGAGAAGCCGGTCAATTTCCAAGAACTGGCCGAGCTGCCGACCTTGGAAGCGATGGAGAAGTCGCTGATTGCCGCGGCCCTGCGCAAGAGCCATGGCAACAAGAACGAGGCGGCTCGCATCCTCGCTATCGAGCGCCAGCGCCTCTACCGCAAGATCGAAAAGTATGAACTCGAAACATCAGTCCTGACTGTAGAGTCCAGACGAGGCTAGAGAGCGATCTTCTCTCTTTGTTTGTCGAAGTCGAGCATGCAAATGCTCGAGTAGTGGGTCGGTTTCGCGTTTGGCTGCGGATAGGCCGGACGTTACCCATGGATCATCGTACAGAGTTCAATCCTTTCCAGAAAACAGGTCTCATGAAACTAAAAAGTCTTCTGGTCGCCAACCGGGGCGAGATCGCTATACGTATCATGCGCGCTGCCTCCGAGCTGGGCATCCGGACGGCGGCAGTCTTCTCCGAGGACGACGTTCACTCACTCCACACGCGCAAAGCGGATGAGGCCCACCCTCTACGCGGCGCGGGCGTGGCGGCCTACCTCGATGGTGAGCACATCCTCGCCGTGGCCAAGAAGGCTGGATGTGACGCCATCCACCCGGGCTACGGCTTTCTCAGTGAGAACGCTGGGTTTGCGCGACGCTGCGCCGAGGAAGGGATCACCTTTGTCGGACCACGAGCGGAGATCCTCGCACTCTTCGGGAACAAGGGACAGGCGCGGGCGTTGGCAGAGCGCCGCGGCGTGCCAGTGCTGTCAGGCACCTCAGGTCCAACAAGCCTTGAACAGGCGCGAGAGTTTCTCGCGTCCTTGGGCGACGGTGGAGCGATGATGATCAAGGCGGTGGCGGGCGGTGGCGGCCGCGGCATGCGGGCGGTATTTCAGTCCCAGGAGGTCGAGGAGGCCTACACCCGCTGTCAGTCGGAGGCGCGACAAGCCTTCGGCAACGGCGACGTGTATGTCGAGCAATTGATCCCGCGCGCCCGACACCTCGAAGTGCAAGTCATAGGTGACGGGTCCGGCAGGGTGAGCCACCTCGGCGAGCGCGAGTGCAGCCTCCAGCGGCGGTATCAAAAGCTGGTCGAGGTCGCACCAGCGCCTGGACTGCCACCGGGCCTGCGCGCACGACTCACCGCCGCGGCTATCCGATTGGCCGAAGCGGTGCGCTATGACAACATCGGCACCTTCGAATTCCTGGTCGACGCGACTGCCGTGCAGGAGGACGCGGCGTATGCTTTCATCGAGGCCAATCCCAGATTGCAGGTCGAACACACTGTGACAGAGGAAGTGACGGGCGTTGACCTCGTTCAGCTCCAGCTTCAGCTCGCGGACGGACGCTCGCTCGCGGAGCTGGGGCTCCAGCAGTCTGAGGTACCAGAGCCGCGCGGGTTCGCGATGCAGGTGCGCATCAACATGGAAACCATGGGCGCAGATGGCGCCGTGCGACCCTCAGGCGGGGTGCTCACGGCATTCGAGGCGCCCTCCGGCCCCGGGGTCCGGACCGACTCGTTCGGTTATGTCGGTTATCGTACGAGTCCGCGCTTCGACTCGCTGCTGGCCAAGCTCATTGGGCATACCACGTCGGCGGACTTCGCCGCTGTGGTGGCAAAGACGTACCGCGCGCTTTGTGAGTTCAAGATCGAGGGAGTACTCACGAACATTCCGTTTCTGCAACGCCTGCTGCAGCACCCCGAGTTCCTGGCGAGTCGCGTGTATACTCGCTTCGTGGAGGACCATAGCGCAGAGCTTGCCGCCGCTGAGAACGGCGCCCATCAGCGGCTCTTCTTCGATCAGGCCGCCGCATTGCCGTCTCGCGCCGGTGCCAAGATCGACGCGATCGACCCCCTCGCCGTGCTCGCTCACGGCAAGACGGAAGGCAGCACTCCCGCAACTCTAGCCGCTAGTCCCACTGTGCGTCCACTAACGGATGACATCGCCGCTCCAGAGGGAACAGTAGCGATCAAGGCGCCGATACAGGGCACGATTGTGAGTATCACCGTAGGCGAGGGCGATCTCGTGCGTAAGGGCCAACCGCTTCTCATCATGGAAGCTATGAAGATGGAGCACGTCATCGAGGCGACCACGAGCGGTGTCGTACAACGGCTTGTGGTTACTAAAGGTGATACCATTTTTGCGGGCCACTTCCTCGCCTTCATTGAAGAGACCGAAGTAATGGCCGCGGAGACGGAAAAAACGGAGTACGTCGATCTGGACGCCATCCGCCCTGATCTGGCGGAGGCGCATCAACGCCACGCCATCACGCTCGATGCCGCACGGCCTGAGGCGGTGGCGCGTCGGCGAAAAACGGGGCAGCGCACGGCGCGCGAGAACATCGAAGATCTGTGTGATCCCGGCTCATTCGTCGAATACGGTCCGCTGGCCGTTGCGGCCCAGCGGCAACGACGCTCTATGGAGGATCTGATCAAAAACACCCCTGCCGATGGCATGGTGACCGGTGTCGGCCGTGTGAATGGGCGCCTCTTTGACGACGCGAAGGCGCGCTGCGCGGTCATGGCCTACGACTATACCGTGCTTGCAGGCACCCAAGGGATGAAGAACCACGAAAAAAAGGACCGCATGATCGAGTTGGCAATACGATTGCGTTTGCCCGTGGTAGTTTTTACCGAAGGTGGCGGCGGGCGTCCGGGCGATGTTGACTGGCCGAGTCCGGCCGGTCTCAACATCATGACCTTTCATAACTTTGGACGGCTCAGCGGTCTCGTACCGTTTGTCGGGATTAACTCTGGTCGCTGCTTCGCTGGCAACGCCGCGCTACTTGGCTGCTGTGATGTGGTCATTGCCACGGCAAACTCAAGCATCGGGATGGGCGGTCCGGCGATGATCGAAGGCGGCGGGCTCGGCGTCTTTCGTCCGGAAGAGGTTGGACCGATGTCGGTGCAGGCGCCGAATGGTGTGGTCGATATTCCGGTGGCAGACGAAGCCGAAGCCGTACAGACGGCGAAGAAGTA